>JAHAZL010000046.1 GCA_018384055.1 Treponema sp. | reverse complement strand
CACCAATAGTAGCCATGAAGTTACATCCATATTTATCAATGGCTTCTACAATGTAATTTTCATCTTCTGCAGATGACCTTAATTTTCCAAAATCATGCTGTCCCAAAAGTTTATCAAGGAAAGGATTATCCTTTGTGATTCTGTACAAAGAAGTTTCACTTCCATCACTGGAATTAACGGTAAACTTATATTTATCGAATAATTCCTCCCCATTCTTTGTTTCCCTGGCATGAGAATTTACAAGATCCAAATACTTGCCAAGAAGTTCTGTTGGAATTGCAACATCTGCTGCCATTTTACTATACCCAAGATCAACACCATATCGCTGAGCAAGAATCAAATCTACACTGTTATTATAATGCTGATTGAAAATGTCATCATTTACATTTTTTCCTGCTGCAGAAAAGAAATCATACATATTTAGTTTTTGGCCAAGATAATTACCGGCCCAACTGTAGTTCCTAAAATCTTCATTAGGGTTAGAAACTTTTAATCCCGCATTCATCATAATTTTTTGTGCAGTCTTTATATCTTCATCAGAAAATAAGGCATACGAAAGATTACTGGAATTATTAATTATGTTCAATAAACCGGTTTCAAGTCCATCAGCTCCGATGGTTTTATGTGTTATGTATTTTGTTCGTTTTCCATCAGAATTTATGTAATCTCCATTTTCGTCCCTCAAGTACCCTTGGCCGTCATTTACAAGTTGACCACCCCAAGTAAGTTTCCAGTAGTCTCCTGAAGAATCATAAGTATTTGTAATGAACTGCCCATAATCAGCAATGTTTCCTGTTGTTTTAAATGTTTCCAATGCAAGGACATCTTTGAGCAGATCATCATCATTAATAATGAATTCAGAAACTTCCTTTTCATATAATGGATCATTTTTCATAGCACTTATAATGGCAGTATGGCTTAGGACACTAGAAAAAGTTTCCAGAATCTGTCCCAAAGAGCCGTCATAGACACCGTTTCTCTCCGCTTCATGCTGAAGAATTATCCCAAGTTTTTTGTAATCATCCAATTTTTCAGCATTCACGAAAATTTTTTTTATATCATTTTCTAAAATCGATTTTGCAATATATCCGTCGTAATCGTTTTCATTTAATTCTAGCAAGACATTTCCGTTAATAATGGATTCAAGCTGCACTTTAGCCTTATCATTTCCAAATCCGTACTGCATCCTTAATGCTGAAGCAAGATTATAATCACCTTTAGAAAAATCATTTATCCTGTAATTCTCTACAACATTTTCTAATCCTCTTGCAGCATTTATAATAGTACCAATTCCGATTTTCTGACCATTCATCCCTACCTGTCCCTGAATACCGTTTTTGCTGATATTCAATTCAAATAATCCTACGTCTTTTATTGAAGCGAGGTTCAATGTTGTCTTTCCAGTATAACCATATTCAAAAATAGAAGATGCACTTTCTCCAAGGAAAGAATCCAAACTTTTTATTCTTGAAACGTTGCTACTGGAAAACCCCAAAACTTTACTTCCATCTGCACCTAGAATAATTTCATCGAGTACAGAAGAAACGGAACCATAAATGAGGCTTGCAATTACCTGACCATGATTTACTTTTTCCTTCATGGAATCACAAAAATCACTGATGTTAAAGTCATTCATAATAAGGGAATTTGAAGCAACATTAAAAGCAGTCTTACCACCATTATACAATGCATTCCCCGCAATTCTTCCCAGAACTGATTCAGCATTAGCAATCTTATCTCCAACTCCAGCAGTGGCTATTCCAACAGCAGCAGTAACTGCAGATGACGCTAAAGATTTACCAATTTCATAGGGACTTTTATAGCCGCCTGCAAGATCAAGGGCTCCAAAACTAACTTCGTTTGCCATGGTAATTGCACTTGCTAAAGCCGCAGCAGTAAATGCAGAAGCTCCTGCAGCCAAAGTACCACAGGAAACAATTGATGCTGCCACACCAGCGGCAATGGCCGATGCAGTCCTCAAAGTCGGAGACCAGGCAGCATCAACAATTTTCATGTCCCATAGAGGTTTATTAAAATCATCATAGGCAACCCTTTCTTCAAGATTGTTCCAATGAAGATCCATCAAAATAAGGGTTATTTCTCCTTTTATTCCATATAAAAAACTAGATTCCTTTGAATCTTCCTTTACATCCACATTGGGTTTCAATTCAGGTATATCACCAAGATATATCTCGAATTTTCCTTTTGAATGTTCACCTCCAAATATTTCAGTTTCCCATTCATTGTATTCATGATATTCCTTTTCAATTAATTCTTTTATAGCCGATTCTGACAGATTATTTACTGCCGCAAGGTTTATGGAACTATTAAAATCTTCAGGTATAAAATCCTCGTACATGTGAACATATTGTTTCTGATATTTCATTGTAAACAAGGTACATCCATCAGTTACCTTTCTAACAATAATATCCTCATTAACCAGGTATCCATTGTTTCTTACAAGTTCTACTTCCCAGTCTTTTTGAGACTTATTCAATTCTGCAATTTTATCCAACCCTTCTTTTCTTTTACCTTCAATTAAATAATAAGCCTGGTAGGCAGATTCTTTAGCAGCACTTTTCTTCTGTTCTTCCAGAATGGATTTTCTTAAAATTTCAGATGCAATTAGATCTTCATCAAAATGCAAAGAAGAATTTTTCAATGAAAAAAAATCATTCGTTGAGCCGATTGATTTTACGACCTCTTCTATTCTTATAGTTGAATATTGAGGAATATTATATCCTCCGATTATTTTTTCAGAACTTTCATTTTCGTCAGTTTTCAAGGCATTGAAAGTTTGCTCCATATATTCTTCTGAAATGAAATCCTGTCTTTGACTCAGGAAATCAATATACTTATCATTCCAATCCTGACTTTTATTTTTATATTGTTTCTCAAAATTCTTGAGCCAGATGTTGTATTCATAATTAAGATTTTCTTCTGCATTGGCCCATTCTATTTTTGACTTTTCCTCTATATGACAGAGTTCATCGTATTTCTTCACAAGTTCATTCTGATAAACACTTAGTGTTTCATTTAATTTCCAGCCATACTCATCAACCAACCTGTCAGAGCATTTTGAGGAAATATAACTCAAAATATTACAAACAGAATCCAGAACACAATTATAATAAGGCTCTAGTTCATTATTTAAATCTACTTTGTCATGAAATTCATTTGTGAGAGAAACATAAAGATCCATAATTTCTAAAAGGAGCTCTTCATCTTCTTCAGTTGAATCTATAATTTTGCTGAGAGCAGAATCCCTTGTTTTTTTTGAATCAGAAACAATCTCCCTAAGAGTACCAATAAGGTCACTTTTCATTTTTTCAGAAGAAAAACAGCCAACTATAAAATCAATATCATTTTCTGTAATTTTAGAATTGCCACCTGACAATATATTAAGGGAGTTTTTCAAGTCTTCTTTACCCAAAGTTTTTTCCGATACAAATTCATCTCCATATAAAATTTCATCGTATTTCTCAATTGCTTTCTTTTCATTGTTGATAGAATTATAATAATCAAAATATTTTGCAATAGTGCCATTAATCTTTTCATTGAAACTTGCCTGAAGTCCCATCTGCAAGATATAAATTTTATTCTTGCAGGCATCAGCAAGTTTTCCTTTGGCATCCATAAAAGTTGAACCGAAAAAACGCTTTGCGAAAGTATGATCATCCCTTATGTTTTTATACTTCTGATATAGTCTATAATAAGAAAAACTGTTCAGCCCGTAATTTTCAAAGAACTCAATATTTCTACCTAACAAACTGTTTGAGTCTTTATAGAGAATGCATCTAGCTATATCGTTTTCCCAGCCTTTATGGCTTTGTATTCTTTCATAGGCATTAACCATTGCTTCGATTCTGTAAACTGTATAGCGATAGGAAGAATCCAATTTATCATTGGGATCCACATTAGGAAGGGAATATTTTACATTGTTTACATCCGAAGGATTTATATTTTTCCCCTCTACTTCATTGAGATAACCAAAATTGCCAAGACACAATAATGAAGCTAAGGCTACATCTACAAAGTAATTTAAATCCGAAATCATTTTTTTGGACCATTCAACCAGATCCATTTCAGCGGCGGTATAGTTTTCATTTTCATTGAATCTATTTTCTTTTACATAATTTGCATTTGTAAAGAAATCGTCATAATCTTTTTTTTGGTTTTCATCATATTCTGAAGCTGTAATATCATAGGCTACATCATAATTTCCATTTTCATCCTTCGTAATTTTTACAAGATTAAGCTTCCCTGCAGATTTAGGTGCTGTAAGATCTGAAACCAAGTTTAATCTGTTATAAAGGGTTTTATTTTCCAGAGACTGTATTTCCAGCTGAAGGTTCTCAATGCTTTTGACCACATTTTCCATAATATAAATTGAATCATAATAATTTTTTTCCTTAATCTTTAATTCATCTATTAAACTGGAATTTTCTCTGCAGGTTTCAGATTTTTCTTTATTGGCTTTCAGAACTAAAAGATTTTCCTTTGCCTCATTAAGATTTATTTCTGCTTTTCTTAGATTTCCTGCGGCATCTTCTTCATCAAGATAAATACTCTTTCCAAAATCATAAATGGCTTCAGCTTTATTTAACTCAAACCTAAGTTCTTCTAATTTAAGATTTTCTTCTTTTAAATATTCCAAAGTCTTATCGTACTCTGAATGAAGAGCAGACAGTTCATTTAGCTTATTGCTGGAAACAACCAAATTCCCCCCGGCTTCTTCGATTTCTTTCTTCAAAGCATTTATTTTTTCTGAATATTCTTTTTCAAGATTTTCAAATTTCTCCGTGTATTTTGTTTTTGCATTGTAATATTTTTCTTCTGCAATTTTTTTATTGTATTCCGATTGACTTGCCTTTTCAGTAAGATTACTTGTGTTCATTGCATATTCAAAAACAGCTTTTGCAATTTCATATTCCTTTTCCATTTGCGCCAAATGGAATTCACATTTGCTGATTTCTACATCAATTGAACTAGTGTAACCTTTACGAACTGTTGAAAACATGGATAAAATTTCATTGCTTAGGCTTTCTTCAATTCTTTTATTTTCAACAATTCCTTCTATAAAACCAATAAAATCATTTTTACTCACTTCAATCTCTTCAAGGTTTTTAAAAAAAGATCTATTTTCCAAAGATTTTTCCGAAAGGTATTTTTTTCCGTAGCAGGAAATTCCATTTATCTGATCTATAAGTTTATTTGCTAAAGAATCATCAATCAGAGTCAAATCTAAAGAATCACTGTTAATCAAAGAAATGAATTCTTTAAAATCACTTGAAGTATCTTCAGGTTTAATTAAATCATAAAGGTCTAAATATTTATTTTTCCAGATTGAAATCCAGGATTGGATATTACCACCATAACTTTTCAGCAGAGTCCTGACCTGTGAGTAAATTTCTTTATTCAAATTAAAAGTTTCATTCAGCGTTTCATTTTTTTTATTAAGACTGTCACTGTAATTTAACAATGCTTCGGAAATTTCACCCATATAATTTTTTGCATTAATTGATATTTCATTTTTTGCCTTTTCCATTCGCTCTGAAAGAGATTTTAACCAGCTTTCTTTTTTATCTGTAAAATCTTCGTAAGCCTTGAGCCAGTTTTCGTTTTCCTCTAAATATTTTTCCCTTGCACTGTTTTCCCACAGGATCTTTTTTTTAAGAAACTGGTTTTCGGCTTCTTCCCAGGAAAGCAAAGCTTTGTCCATTTCGTTTTCAAATTTTCTAAGCCATCCTTCATCCGTAAATTTTTCCGTTTCCTTTTGACTGACATACAGATCAAACGAAATTTCATTGAAAAGAGAGTCAAAAGCAGTCTCAGACTTATTCAAAACTTCTTCTGTAAGGCTGTTTGCAATGAAAGCAGCAGAATCCGAATCAGAAAGAACTTTTAGAGATTCCTTGTCATATAGCTCATCAAGCAAAACTGAATTTTCCATTGTTTCAAGAAGTTCCCTTGCATTTTTAATCCATGGTGAATCAGCTTCAGGATTCCAGGAAGCAATGTATTCATCAAGAATTTTTTTAGCGGCATCATTCCACTGGAGTTTTGCATCCTCTGCTAAAATTTCTTTTCCTTTATTTTTTTCTTTAAGTTCCAGGGACAAATTTTCAAGTTCTTTTTTTATTTCACTATAGCCTTCAAACTGCTTCTCTTCTTCAATTTTTGAGCGCACATATTCATCATATCTTTCTTCAATGCAAGAATTAAAATATTGATGAGCCTGTTTCCTTGCAGATAAGTCTTCACTTTCAAAATAAAATTTTTCCCACTCAAACATTGCAACAGATAGACCTTCCCCTGCAACTTCTTTCCAACGGTGATCTTCCTTTAAACCGTCAGCCCGGTTAAGGTATTGTTCAAGTCTGATTTTTCCTTTCTCTACAGAAGGCTTAAACCCCATGGCAAGCTGCTGCGGAAAAATAATTTCACAGGAAAAAATTCCAAAACAAAAAATTGAAAGATAATTTTTTAAATTTTCCATGTACTCAAAATAGAAAATCCATTTTTCAAAAGTCCATAAAAACACAAAAATAAATTATAAAATAACTTTAATTTGCTAAAAAAAAGGAATAAAACTTACTGGTTCTGTAAAAAAAGAAGCCCTGAAGCTTTAGGAGGAAAAAAAGCTTCAGGGCTTAACTCTTAAAGATAAAACTATTACTTGTACAATGGACTCAACTGGTCAACAACTGTTGAGTATGCCTTGTATGCTTCATTGTATTTTGCAACATTTTCTGCAATAGGATTTGCGCTCTTTGATTCGTCAAGCTTAATGTGTTCTGCACAGAGGGCTGCAATGTCTGACTTACCCTTCATGCTCTGGAGACACCACAATGCCTGAACTGCACCACCAAGGGCAGCAGCTTCATCAAGAGCAGGAACACGGATCGGAAGGTTCATGACATCTGCTGCAATCTGACGCCAGAGTGCTGACTTTGAACCACCACCGATGAGGCGGATTTCCTTTGGCTGGAATCCGAGCTTGCGGAATGCATCAAGACCACCGCGCATTGCGAATACTGAAGATTCCATTGCAGCACGGCAGATGTTTTCGCGGCTTGTATTTGCTGTTGTCATGCCAGTAATGCTTGCACGTCCGTTTGGAAGGTTTGGAGTTCTTTCACCGTTGAAGAATGGAACAACAAGAACGCCTTCTGATCCACAAGGAGACTTGGAAGCAAGTGCATCCAAGTCCTTAACTTCAAGGTTAAAGAGACCGCGGATGAATTCTGTAGAAACTGTGCAGTTCATTGTACAAAGAAGTGGAAGCCATCCGCCTGTAGAAGAACAGAAACCAGAAAGACCGTTTGCAGGGTCAGCGATTGGCTTGTCTGAATATCCGTAAAGTGTACCTGATGTACCCATAGACATTGTAAGGAATCCGTCTGCAACAGTTCCTGTTCCGACAGCACCCATCATGTTGTCTCCGCCACCTGCAGAAACTGGAATGCCAGCTGGAATTCCGTAAGCGGCTGCAGCTTCTGCAGATACCTTACCTGCAGCTTCGTGTGCTTCAATGAGTTTTGGAAGTTTTCCCATCAATGAAGGATCGATGATGTCGCAGATTTTCTTTGACCAGCAGCGGTTCTTTGAATCGAACAAAGCGGTTCCAGAGGAATCTCCATATTCCATTACATATTCACCAGTAAGCTTCCAGTTAAGGTAATCGTGTGGAAGCATGATGTATGTGAGGGTCTTGAAGGCATCAGGCTTGTTTCTCTTAAGCCAGAGGATCTTTGGAGCTGTAAAACCTGTAAGCATAAGGTTTCCGAGGGCATCAATTACGGCAGCATCACCGCCTGCAGCTTCCGTAATGATCTTGCATTCTTCTGCTGTTGATGTATCGCACCAGAGCTTGATGTTGTACAAAGGCTTTCCATCTTTATCAAGTGGAACAAAACCGTGCTGCTGTCCGGAAACGCCGATAGCTTCAATTGTTTTCTTGTTATCTGCAGAAAGCTTTCCGAAACAAACTTCAAGCCCCTTGTCGAACCACTCAGTCGTCTGTTCGCGGGTACCGTCTGCTTCTGAAATCAAGTCCATTGGACATGAAGCCTTTTCAATGATTTCTTTCTTTTCGTAATCATAGATTACGACTTTCATACTCTGTGTTCCAAGGTCGATACCAGCAACAGTCTTCATAATTTTCCTCCAAAATGGAAATAAATAGTAGAAATTAATAATCATGAAGATTATATACCCTAAACCTTAGAATGGCAACCGGTTGCCAAAATAAAAAGAAATTTATTTTCTGCAGGAAAACCTATCATTTCGGCCTCTCCATTGGATTGATAATAAACATGCTTTTTAGAAACAATAGAACAGCGGGGACAGACCCCTACAAAGCAAAACAACGGGGACAGACCCCTACAAAGCAAAACAACGGGGACAGACCTCTACAAAGCAAAACAACGGGGACAGACCCCTACAAAACAAAACAGCGGGGACAGACCCCTAAGCCCCAAGTCAAAAAAAAACCTGGTGCATCCTAAACACCAGGTCGTTAAAAATATTGAAATATACTGAAGGACAATTACTTTCTCTGTCCGGAAAGTTCAATGTAGATCTGATCAGCAATACCGAAAGAAGAATTCTTTGTCATAGCTTCAGCCATGTTGTCGTACATCATGTCGTCGTACATTTTGCGGGCATACTCGTTGTTTTCGCCTGCAAGACTTGTATGCTGTATGGTATTTCTCATGCTCGAGAGCATCATCTTTACCATATAATTTTCAAGTTCCATAGACTGGGCATATAAATCGGAAGTCTTGTCAATTACAGGTGTTTTTCCGTTTGATCCCTTTACATTTGCCGCAAGACCTTTAGGAGCTGCCTTTTTGTCTGCTTCGCTGGTAAATGCACCGTAGAATCCCTGAGTGTAATCCCCGTTCAACCTGTGATTTTTAGCAATCTGGCTTGAAGAAACTCCTGAAACTGTATTTCCATTCTTTTCGGCAAGGCCCATGGCAGTATTACGCTGCATTTCCTTTACCAGTTCTGAAAATTTCACTGCTTCCTTCTGAAGGTTTGAAGAATCTCTTGCAGCTGTTGCATCTCCAAGAGTTCCCGTAACTGCCATTCCTGAAATACCCTTTACGCCCATAAATATACCACCTTGTTATAAATTTCGGCAAAAGTGATGATTTTATTAGAAAATTTTGATATATTCTGCCCTATGTCAGAAGAAAATGTAGAAAATCCATTGGGATACGAAAAAATTTCAACACTTTTAAGAAAATTTGCAGTGCCAGGCATCATCGCCATGGTTGTAAATTCCATATACAATATTGTTGACCAGATATTCATCGGTTGGGGCGTTGGCTATCTTGGTAACGCAGCCACAAACGTTGCCTTCCCTGTTACAGTAATCGCCGTTGCCGTTTTTCTTTCCCTCGGTGTGGGTGGTGCAACAAGATATTCCATCTATCTCGGAGAAAAAAGAACTGAAGATGCCGCAAAGGTTGTCGGAATTGCCGTTACTGCAGCAGTTGCCTTCGGAATCATCTACGCAGCCTTTGTTTTCATTTTCCTCAAGCAGATGCTTTTTGCCTTTGGTGCAACAGACGAAATCTTTAAATATGCATTGCAATATACAAGCATTACAAACATCGGTCTTCCCTTCATAGTAATAATGAATGTAATCAGCCATATAGCCATGGCAGACGGGTCTCCAAAGTATTCCATGCTCATAATGGTTACTGGAGCCATAATCAATACAATCCTTGACCCTATCTTTATCTTTGTGTTTCAACTTGGAGTAGCTGGAGCTGCATGTGCAACTGTCATTGCACAGATTGTATCATTTTCAATTTCGGTTGTTTACCTTAAGAAATTCAAGAGGGTTACCCTAAAAAAAGAATATTTCAGACTGAATTTACGCCAGGCCATGGTTACTGTAAAATACGGTATGTCACAGGGACTCAATCAGTGTGCCATGTGTCTTGTAATGGTCTGCATGAACCGGACTATGGTTCACTACGGCGCCCTTTCCATTTATGGTGCAGAAATTCCACTTGCAGCAAGCGGAATCGTAATGAAGGTAAATGCCATCGTAATTGCCGTCCTCATCGGAATCAGCCAGGGAATGCAGCCTATCATCGGTTTCAATTACGGTGCCAGAAAATACGATCGCGTAAAGAAAACTTATTTCCTTGCCATTGAATGTGAACTTGCAATCACAATCATTGCGGTTATCTGCTTCCATCTTTTCCCCGAATATATCCTTTCAATTTTTGGAAAAGGCGATGAGCTTTACATGGAATTCTCCGTTAAATTCATGAAGTGTTTCCTCTGTGCCCTTCCACTTGGAGCAGTGCAGATGCTTTCATCAAATCTCTTTGCATCCATCGGAAAATCAGTAAAGGGTGCACTTCTTTCACTGACAAGACAGGTAATCTTTTTTATTCCTATACTTTTTGTCCTTCCAATAATCTATGGAATTAACGGGCTTTTCTGGGTTGGACCAACATCAGATGTACTTGCCTTCGTTACTACCATTGCCTGCGTAATCCATGAATTCAGGCATTCTGATTTGAGCGGAAAAAACTTAAGGTTGCAATAGAAGCATAATAATCCATGCAGGCTGTCTTCACTCAAAACGATTTCTACATCGAGCTGAACGCCTTTGATTCAGACTCGGACGTGGAGATTAAGAATAAATTCGACTCCAACAAATTCAAGGCCCTCTATGATTTGGGATGGACGGAACGGCCTTTGGATTCCGACTGCTCCTATATTTTTCTCTGGCAGATTTCAGATGTTTTCCTTAAGGCGTTGAGTTCTTCAAGCGAAATTGAATTTCTGCGTGAAAATCTGGAAATGGACTTGAGCGCAGAAAATTACCTTTATCTTGCAGAATGCGTTCCGTTTTCAGTAGGCAGTGAATTTGTTGATTCAGAATGGATAGAAAACATAGTCCGCAAGCTTTTAAAAGTTTTCAAAAGTGAAATTGCAGAATACGACGGGACAGTAGAAAAATATTTTTCAGAAAAAACACAGAGCCTACACACGCCGGAACGCATATTCTTTCATCTCGTAGAAAACAAGGCAAAGACTGAACAGGAACAGATTGATTTTCCCTTTGCCTTCATTGCAACTTACGCAGTGCAGAATCCAGACAAGACTGTTACCCACAAGCCTTTGAAATTCGCTTTGTCAGAATACAAGGAAAACCAGGACAAGCTTCTTGCTTTGCTTGCATGCCTTAACAAGGCCGCAGATGTCTCAAAATTCATAGATGAAATCGTTGAAAGCGGAGAAATTTTCCACACCCTTAAATTGACACCTCAGGAAACCTACAGTTTACTAAAGGCTATTCCAGAAATTGAAGCAACAGGCATTCTTTGCCGCATTCCAATCTGGTGGAAGAAAAAAACAGCTTCCATCAGGCTCAATATAAAACTTGGCGAAAAATCACAGAAATTCATAGGATTCCAGACAGTTCTTTCAGTAAAACCTGAATTCGTTCTGGACGGTGAAGTAATTACCGTTGAAGAAGTTGAAAGCCTCCTTGAAATGTCCGAAGGACTTGCCCTTTTAAAAGGCAAATGGGTTGAAGTAAACAAAGACAAGCTTGCTGCCCTCCTTGCAGAATTCCAGCGCATTCTTGAAAGTGACCAGAAGATTTCCCTTCTTGATGCCCTCCACGGAAACCTCTTTGAAAAGAAAGACAAGGACAAGAAGGATTATTCAGAGGAAAGAAAGGAAGTAAATGTAGACGGCGACATCATCATTACCAACGGCGACTGGCTTAAAACTTTCCTGAGCAACATGAGGGCCGCAGCAACCAACGAAAACATTGAAGTTCCGGAAAATGTAAATGCAACTTTGCGCCCATACCAGAAGGCCGGTTACAGCTGGCTTGCAGGAATGTACAAATACGGTTTTGGTGCCTGTCTTGCAGACGACATGGGTCTCGGGAAAACCTTGCAGACCCTTACTTTCATGGAATCCATAAGAAGCGGCAAAGGCGGATCAAAGAAAAAAATTCTTTTGATTGTACCTGCCTCTTTAATCGGAAACTGGCAGGCTGAGTCAAAAAAATTTACACCGCTCATAACAATAAAAGTCCTTCACGGAAAGCCTGCGGCAAAACTTCAGGCAGAAGCTGTCAGCGATTTGCAATTCCTCAACATTACAACATACGGAATGGCAACAAAAATTCCTGCCCTCCAGATGGTAAACTGGGACTGCATAATCCTGGACGAAGCTCAGGCAATTAAAAATCCGGCATCCAAACAGACACAAATAATCAAGAAAATTCCTGCAGAAAAAAAGATTGCCATGACAGGAACTCCAATTGAAAACAACCTGACAAATCTATGGTCAATCTTTGATTTTGCAAACAAGGGTCTTCTTGGTTCATCATCTGAATTCAAAAAATTCCAGACAGAACTCAACGAAAATCCAGAGAAGAATACAAAGCTCCGTGCCATGATTGCACCGTTCTTTTTGCGCCGATTAAAGACCGACAAAAGAATCATTTCGGATCTGCCTGAAAAAATAGAGACAACGGATTACATTACCCTAAACAAAAAGCAGAAGGCTCTTTATACAAAGGCTGTCGATGACTTTACAAAGCGTCTTGAAAAAATCGGCGATGAAGAAGACAGGGATCCCGTAAAAAGAAACGGCCTCATGTTCGAAGTCCTCATCCGCCTCAAGCAAATCTGCAACCACCCGGACCAGTATCTTGGACAGGAAGAATTTGCACCTTCCGGCAGCGGCAAGTTTGAGATGATCCAGGAAATCTGCGAAACAATCTACGAAAAGCGCGAAAGGGTCCTTGTTTTTACACAGTTCAAGGAAATGATCGGACCTTTGGAAAAATTCCTTGAAGGCATATTCCATGCAAAAGGCCTTACCATTGACGGCAGCACAAAGGCTACAACACGAACTGAATATGTCCACAAGTTCAACGGCGATGAATACATTCCTTTCATGGTCTTGTCTTTAAAAGCAGCAGGTGTCGGCCTCAATCTTGTAAAGGCAAACCATGTCATTCACTTTGACCGCTGGTGGAATCCTGCCATAGAAGCACAGGCAACGGACAGGGCATTTCGCATCGGACAGAAGAAAAACGTATTCGTGCACAAGTTTGTGTGCAAGGATACCATCGAAGAAAAAATCAACGACATGTTAATTTCAAAGACCAGACTTGCAAAAAGTATAATCGGCGGAATCGGTGACACTGGAGAAAACCTCCTTACAAAAATGTCTGACCACGAACTCATCGAAGCCCTCAGGATGGAATAGCCATGGCATACTACGACGACTACGATTACGACTATTACAGCAGCTTCAACAAGCCAAAATATCAGAGTGTTGCAGAACGAAAAAACAAGGCTGAAGAATATGTAAAGAAAATGGCAGACAAGGGAATCATCTTCAATCCCGTTGTAATTTCAGGAAACAAAATTGCAGAAAAATGGTGGGGCCTCATGTGGTGCAAAAACCTAGAGCGCTATTCAGACTATGCCAACCGCCTGCCACGGGGAAAAAGCTACTGCAAGAACGGCAATGTTATAGATTTGAAAATTGAAGAAGGAAAAATCCAGGCCCTTGTAATGGGAACTGCAAAAAAACCTTATGTCCTTGAAATAGACATTGACCCAATAGATCAGGTAAAAGCCGTGGACATTTCATGGCAATGTTCAAAGAAAATCCACAATGTAGAAAGCCTTGTAAAGGGAGAATTTCCGGAGGACATGGAGGAACTGTTTTTTCAGGAAGACGGATTGTTTCCATCACCTAAAGAAATTCACTTTTTCTGCATGTGTCCGGACAGTGCCAAAATGTGCAAGCATGTAGCTTCGGTGCTTTATGCAGTGGGAGCAAAACTTGATGACGACCCCCTCCTCTTTTTTAAGCTGAGGGGAATCGACATCAACAGTCTTGTTCAGAAAGCCATAGACAGCAGGCTGGAAAATCTTCTGGCAAATGCCGAAAACATTACGCCTAGAGTTTATGATGATGCGGACATAAAGGAACTTTTTCAGCTGTAAAGCATAACCGCAACAGTCGCCGCAACAAGCACAAAACTAAAAAGACAGCAGAAAACATCACGGGCCTTGTAGCCGTAGCTTTTAAGGCAGCTGCCCTTCTTTCTGAATTTAAATCCGCGTAAGTCAGCTGCAATTGCAAGGCTCTGGGTTTTTCTTACGGAAGAAACAAGTAAAGGTGCACACAAAGGAAGTATCAAGGCAACTTTCTTGAAAGGATTTCTAGTATCAAGTTCAATGCCACGGGAAGTTTGGGCTTCCATGATTCCTGCCATTTCAGATGCAAAAACCGGAATGAAGCGTATAGCAGTAGTCATTGTAAAGGCATACTTGAAAGGAATGTGAAGTTTTTCAACAAGAGAATTTGAAAGATCACCAAGTTTTGTAACGCTAAGCATAAGGGCCAGAGGAAGAGTTGCACAGCTAAGGCGCATTACAAGGCGGAAGGCATTCATCACGCCGTTGTCGGTAATTTTGATAAATCTGTATTCATAAATCACATTTCCAGACCTGATGCAAAGAACCTGAAGTATGAAGAGGAAAATTGAAATCTTTATCAGTCCCTTTAGCAAGGTAAAGGTTCTTTTCTGAATGCCGCACATAAGGCCAATGACAATATCAAGAACAAGAAGACAAACAAGAAAATATGCATTGCTAGAAATGAAGCAGCAGATACAGATTACAAAAGCAAAAAACAATTTTGTAACGGGATTCATTTTATGGAAAACTGATTCGCCTGGAATATAGTCTAAAAGTCCCTTCATTTTTATTCTCCGTCAAACTGTTTAAGGCCCAAGGAATTTTCTTCCATGATTGGAACAAGATCCTTTGGATATCCATCTGCAACAATAGAACCCTTTGCAACAACAACCATGCGTTTGGCAAAATCACGGACAAGTTCCATATCGTGGCAGACCATGATTACAGTTGTCCCCTTTTCGTTCAATTCCTTCACGGCATTCATAAGTTCCATGCATTCCTTGTAATCTAGGCCGGTTGTTGGTTCATCAAGAATCATTACTTCAGGATGAACGGCAATGATGGAAGCCAGGGCAAGCTGCTGCCTCTGTCCTCGGCTCAAGGCAAAAGGAGCCATGGTTGGATCAAAGCCAAAGCGGTCTACAATTTCCTTTGCATGCTTTTCAGCATCAGGAAGCTTAAGGGCTTTAAGGCCGAAAGCAATTTCCTCAAGAATGGTGTAACAGCACAGCTGTCTGTCAGGATTCTGAAATAAGAAACCGATGTGCCGCGCAAGAATGCTGTTCTTTGTTTTTTTGCTTTCAAGACCGCAGATTTTTACGCTTCCCGATGCAGGCTTAAGGATACCGCCGATAAGCTTGCTCAAAGTTGATTTACCAGAACCGTTTTCACCGGTCAAAGCAAGGAAGTCTCCCTTGTAAACATTGAAGTCAACATCATTTATAAGGTAGTTAACATCATATCCAAAGGACATTTTTTCAATGGTTACCATTGGTTCTGCATCAGAAACGTATTTTGTATAATCGAATTTTTTAACAGTTGAATCTTTTGAAACATCACCGTTATTTTTCTTTTTTGAAGCAGCAACAATCTGATCAAGGATTTTACCGACTCGCTCATGATTCAATCCAAGGTCGGCAAGTTCATCACGATGAGAAAGAACTTCTTCTACTGTCCCGTGGAATGTAAGTTCACCGTGATTCAATACGGCAAGTTTTTTTGCATATTCACACAGAAGACGGATCTTCTGCTCGATGACAATTACCGTAAGTCCGTATTTTTCATTTAGTTCCTTAATGATGCGGAAAATATTTCGGCTTGCGGCAGGATCAAGTTCTCCTGTAGGCTCATCAAGAACAAGGATTTTGGGGCGCAGGGCAAGAATAGAGGCAATTGCAACCTTCTGCTTTTGTCCTCCGCTCAAACTTGAAATGTCACGCTCACGCAGGAACTCTATCTGCATTTCCTTAAGCACCCAATCAAGGCGCTCATAGATTTCCTGCTTTTCAAAACCAAAGTTTTCCATACCAAAAAGGATTTCGTCTTCTACAGTTGCAGAAGTCATCTGGCTGTCAATGTCCTGAAAAACTGAACCGATTTCCAGGGCAAGCTGACATGGATCAGTGTCAAAAACATCCTTGTCATTTATGAGGACTTTTCCGTAATAGTCACCCTTGTAATGATGAGGGATTATTCCGTTAATGGCATAGGACAAGGTAGTCTTGCCTGCACCGCTTGAGCCGATGATTCCAAGGAATTCACCGTCCTGCACTTCAAGATTAATTTTTGAAAGTGCCTTTTCCTTTGCGTCAATGTATGAAAAACTGAAGTTCTGAATCTTGATCATTTCAATGTCGCCTTAAGTGGATAGTAAAGTACCTGTACGATAATGGCGTTAAACAAAGCAGTAAACCCAACGATTGGTACAAAAGCAGCAAGAGCAGCAGGATCAGACTTGATAACAACAAGGAGGAATGCTGCATAGATTCCGCCTGAAACGACTGTACTTACAAAAGTTGCTATGGCTGGCATGATTTCAATCTTACCGACCTTTGGCATTGGAACCTTAACGAGAAGGCACATTACAAGGGCACCGAAGAATTCCGAAAGGAAGTTGAGCCATGGAGTTCCAGGGAAGAACTGGCAGATTGCACCTGCAAGGATACCGATGATGATTGCTTCAAATACGCGTGGCCTGATGAGAACAATTGCCATACAGTACATGGCAATGATGAAGTTTGGCTTCATACCAAAGAAGTTTACGAAGCTTCCTACAAAGAATTTAAGGACTGCACCTGCTGCAAGAAGGATTGCAATGAGTACCAGTTCACGAATGGAAAGGCCCTTCTTTTCTTCGCCCTTCATAACTCTCTTTTCTTCATTTTCATTCTGAATTTCTTCTGACATATAATACCTCCGTCAGTAACATTGCCATTGTTTCGCCCTGGCTTTGTTTCTATCGATAGTAACATCATACAGCGAAAATCTCTGGTTGTCAAACTGTATCTATAAGTAGAAACACATAATTCATAATTCATAATTCATAATTCATAATTCATAATTCAT
>JAHAZL010000009.1 GCA_018384055.1 Treponema sp. | reverse complement strand
GTATAATAATGTATTATTACATTACAATACTAAATATTGAGAGTATTGTATTGAGATATTAATGTAAAAAGAGGTAAATTTATTATGACTGAGTCAGAAGAAATTAAATGTCATGCAATTATTCATTCTCATGCTGCTGCTGCTGTTGCTGGTGGCAGTTTAGTACCAGTTCCTGGACTTGGAATTGCAGCTGATATAGTTGGAATGACAACAATGTGTCTTGCTTTAGCTTCTGTTTTTGGAACTGACAACTTGCAGGCTGAAGTTGCAAAAGGAATTGCTGTTGGTGCTCTAAAAAAAACTTTATTAAAGCAGCCTGTAAAGACAATTGGAAAAGAATTAGCAAAACTTATACCGTTTGGCGGACAAATAGCTTCTGCAGCAATATCTGTCAGTCTTGTTGAAGCTGCTGGCTGGGTTATGGCAAAGGATCTGGAAGCAAGGGCAAAATAAATTTATGACAAATGAACAATATGAAGAATGGTTTAGAAATCTTTCAACAGAGGACAAATTAAAAGAATTAGAATTGGAAGACACACCGCTAAATCGTGGCTGGGTTGAGTGGCCTGACTTTGAAGCACAGGCTGAATATGTTGAAAAACATCCCGAATGGTGGAAGAAATTTTAACAGAACAGAAATTAGGTTCCAGCCTGAAAACAAAATATAAAAGGGAATAAACTTTGCAAAACTTCAGAATGCCTTTTCCGTGGGAAAATGTATCAAGAGTATGCATGAATTGCGGTTATAGAGGAAAGGGGAAGGATTCAAGAAAATTGTTTTTTCAATTTGACGAACCCACAAAATGTCCCAAATGCGGAAAAAAGAAATTCATCCTCGATCCAGCGGTAGTATTTTAAATTTTATAGAGAATCAAACTATAAGTTTTTCGATAGGAAAATAATCATGAAAATCTGTTCAAATTGTGGATATGAAAATATCGACAATGGAAAATTCTGTTCAGAATGCGGTACAAAACTACAGGACCCTTCAATAAGCTGTCCTGAATGCGGATATAATTTATTGAGTGGAGAATCAAGCTCGTGCCAAAATGGCGAATCAGAAGACCAGAACTTTTTGGATGAAGATTGTGTTGATGATTTTTTAGATGATGAAGAAGATGATGATGTAGACCAATTTGAAAGAATTCTTACCAGTTTATTTTTAACTGCTAATTATAATGACTTGTCAGAATATAACTTAACTCAACTGGATCTTCTTGAAATATACATTGATTCTTATGCCGATTTCACTCCTGAATATAAGAGAAGCTTAAGAATTTCAGTTCGCAATGAAATGGGAAAGCGTTACTTTATGGGTGATGGTGTTGAGGTTGATAAGGGAAAAGCTTTTGAATTATTCATGAAGTCAGCATCCAGCGGAGATCCTTGTGCTCAGTTTATATTGGGAAAATGCTATGAAGAAGGTTATGGCACGGAAGTAAAACAGCAGACAGCATTCAAGTGGTATAAAAAAGCTGCAGAACAAGGATTGGCCGAGGCACAGGAAAGCCTTGGATGGTGTTATACTTATGGCATTGGAACAAAGATAGATGAAGATGCTGCCCGCAAATGGCATGAACAAGCAGCTTCTAAAAAAGACAGTAATGAGGGGTATGCTTGGTGGAAATTAATTTAGTTAAATCTGCTTCTCAAAAATCATTGTCAAATTAATTTCTTTTGACGGCATTTCATTTATAAGCCTTAAATTACCATAAATAAAGTGCCGGCTGTAATAAGAACATATCCCACAATGGATTTTCATGTAAATTGTTCATGTAAAAAAGCAAAGGCAAGCAGTAAAGTTAATACTACTGGCGTTTTATCAATAGGGAAAACTTTAGAGGCATTTCCTGATTGCAAGGCCTTGTAATAGCACAACCAGCTTAGCCCTGTAGCAAGTCCAGATAAAATCAAGAAAATCCAGCTTCTTTTTGAAATTCCACTGATTCCAGCCTGTTGATTTGAATCAATTGTATCAAGAGCAAGAAGGAATGACATCTTTTGATATATTATGCAATCGCATATGTGACGAAGCGAATAAGTTTCATACAAGAGATGATAATAAAATAGTTTCTCTTATTGATGCGTTCAATACAATTGTTTCTTATGGATATACTGAAATGGGAAATTATCGTTTCTATGGTAATTGATGGCACGCTGCTGATTTATTTCAATCATTCAGAAAAACAATATCTTGATGGAATGCAAAGAAAGCCTGTTGATGACTTAAGAAAATCTCCATATAGAAATTACATTAACAGGGATGTTCCATCAGAAGAAAGGGTCGTTTATTTTATGATTTTCTATCCGGATTATAGGGTTGAAGAAATCTACGGTTTGCTGGAAAAATAATTTGAAAAATAAATGAAACCAGGGCAGCCATCATTTGATGACTGCCACAGATCCTATTTAATCTTGTTGAAAAGTTTTCTTACAAGGCCCAGTTTGCCAAAGCAAATCCAGTAGATGAAAAGGAAGAGAAGAACAACAAGAGTTCCGTATATTGCGATGTAAAGGATTGACCAAACATAGTGAAGTCCAAAGTTTACTATGTTTGAAATGAATTCGCTGAACTCGGACTTTGTGTCGGGCAAAATAATCCCGTTTTCATTGCGGCTCGCAGGAAGCTGAGCGTAGAAATGAACCTGTGAAAAAGATATTTCCTTTGACATCCTGTTCATCTGGCCCTGAAGGTTTTCAAGCTCTGCAGTGGTGTTTGCAAGTTGAGATTCAACCTGAAGGATTTCCTTTACATTGTTTGCCTTCTTCAAATATTCCTGAAATTTATTTACGAGAATCCTTTTATTTTCAATACGGGTATTAAGATCATAATACTGGTCTGTAACATCCCTTTCGTTAATGCTTTTGTTTGTAATTTTCCCAAGGGAGCCGCAACTTTCCATAGCCTGATCAAAAGAATCTGCGGGAATGTGTGCGGTAATGTTTATGCTGCTTGTGTTTTCGTGTGAAGATGAAATGTATCCATTGAAATGCTTAACCCATTCTTCTATTGCAGTAAAAGTTTCAGAAAGATTTTCAACCTGCAAGTTAACATCGGCATTCCTTATTTTCTTTTTTTCAGAAGAATTTAGTGATGGTTCCGCAGGAGCTTCCATTACAGCACGGTCTTCCATCTGTGTTTCGATCATTCCTTCTGCAAAGGAATTTTCAGCACGCAAGGAAGATTTTGCCATGGCAAGCATTGGTTTTTGTACGAAGGAATTTTCAATAACAGGGATTTCTGGGAAGCCTGTTTTCTTGTTGTTTGCAACGATTACCGCACCGATTGAAACTGCTGTAAATGTGATTGCAAATATTTTCTTTATTTTATTGCTGTCCATAAATAAACTCCTTGATTAAGTTCTGATTATAAAACAAATGAAAGTTCAAGTTGTTACAGCTTAGAAACATGACTTTTGTTGTTGTCATAACTTGATTTTTGTAACAGAATGAAATCATGAAATTTAATTTTGTTAAAGCAATTAGAAAATCAATTTTACTTTCAGTACTCTCAGCTATTACTGCAGTTAATGTTTTTGCCGAAAAGACAAATATAGACGGGCTTTCCCGTTTTAAGTTGGAAAACGGTCTTGAATTATATGTTGCGGAAAATCATAGTGTTCCCCTTGTTTATATAGAACTTGCAGTTCGTACGGGTGCAATAAATCAAACGAAAGAGACTGCCGGTCTTTTTCATTTGTATGAACACATGATGTTCAAGGGAAATGCCCTATATAAGGATGCAGCATCTGTGACAAAAGCTTTGGCAGACTTGGGGGTTACTTCCCACAATGGAACAACATCTACAGACTGCGTTAATTATTTTTTTACGATACCATCTGCAAAACTGGAAGAAGGCCTTGCATTTTGGAATGCAGCTGTAAGAACTCTTTCGATAACGGAAAAGGAATTTGAAAGCGAAAAGAAAGTTGTCTTAAGTGAAATTCAGGGAGATCAGGCAAATCCATCTTATGTTCTTCACTACTTCTCAAATCTTCTTTTGTTTCCGGATGATCCATGCAAAACAGATCCTCGCGGAAGTTTTGATGTTGTTGGCAATGCTACAGTTGCTCAGATGCGCAACATCCAGAAAGAATTTTATATACCTTGCAATTCTGCAATTTTTGTTGGGGGCGATGTAAATCCTGATGAAACTTATGAACTTGTAAATAAAATCTACGGTACTTGGAAAAACACTCCGGGTGTTGTTTCTCAGAAAGTGGTTTCAGCAAGTGGCAATCAGCCTTCATTAAATCCTCTTTCAGAAACAAAGTTTCTTGTAATGCCTTTTGACAGGATTGCTCCTGATATGGCTCAGATTGAAATATCATGGCGAGGACCTGACATGGATTACAACTATGAAGATGTTGTAAATGCCGTATATCTTGATTATGTAACTGGCAAACCAGATTCTCTTTTGAAAACAAAACTCTGTGAAAAATCAGAATATAAAATTCCTGATCCAAATTATGTGGGCACATATACATCTTTTGGAAGAAAAAATTCGACTGTAGGATGTTATGTTTTATTGAAAGATCCATCTGATAATTTGGCTGGTCGTGCAAAAGATATTTCTTCATACATTCAGAATACTTTGTATCCTGAAACTGCTTCTGATAAAAAAGCGTTTTCTTCAAAGAATGTTAAAAAGTTCAAGACAGCTCAGGATGATTCCTTTATCAAAGCTTCTGAAACAGCAGAAGGACTTGTGACCCTTGCAAGACACTGCTGGATTGATGGTGAGATGGAATATTTCCTTGGTAATAGGAAAAGCTCTTCAATAAAACAGAGTAAAGTTCAGAAATATGTAAAGGATTATCTTGAGTCTAGAAATGCTCTTGTTAAAGTGATTGTAAATCCTTCAGTTTATCAAAAAACAAGAAAAGAATTTCTTGATGCAGGTTATTATGAGGTAAAGAAAAATGAAGAGGTCTGGTGGCAGAGGGAAAAATTTGCCGTTGATGTGAATTCTTTCCCTAATGATTCAGATTTTATTGTTGAATCAAACATTTATGTTCCAGAAAAGAAAGATGCCGAAAAAAATGAAATTGAGCAGAAACGTAATGTTGAGGTTGTTGAACTAAAAAATGGAATTAAAGTTTATGTTCAGCATACAAATTCGAAAGTAAATGCTCTTGCAATTGGATGTATGGGTGGGTATGAAAAATATCCCCCTGAACTTTCTGGGCTTGAAGGAAATCTGTTTGATGTAATGTCGTCCTCATCAAAAAAATATTCAATGGAAACAAGAAATCAGATGCAGTATGAAAATGGAGTTTCCATTGACAAGTATTGCCGTACACTTGGGTCTGTTCTTTACATGTATGGCATGGAAAAGTATTTTGACAGGATGATGGATGTGTTTGTGGATGGCTTCCTTTACCCTGAATTTGCTGGAAATGTCATGGAGAACATTTTTGATGGAAATGAACAGAGGGTTCAAAACATTTTGAATTCTCCAGAAACCTTGTTGCAGTGGACCATCGGGAATGATGTTTTCAATAATCATCCATATAAAACAGTTGGCGGTGTAACACCTGATTCCGTAAAAAACATTACTGTAGAGAAAATGAAGGATGTTCATGAACAGATTATCGGTGGAGGTGATTTCTTCATAGTTGCCATAGGTACTGTAAAAACAAAGAAACTTGTAAAGACTTTGAACAAGACTATCGGAAATCTGGAATTTGATTCTGCCAGAAAACATGTTATGCAGAATATTCCTCCGGTTAAGATAGAAAAGAAGAAACCAATGATATTGACTCATCCAAGTGCAGCTGGAACGGCTTACTGTGCCCGTGTTTTCGCCAGTCCTGTTGTTAATGGTGAAGATACAATTCCTGCATTTCTGGCGGGAGAAATCTACAGTGACATTCTATACAATGTTGTTCGTGAACATTATGGCATCTGCTATACACCATATTCTAGTGTAATTACGAGCAAGGCTCCTGTCAGTCAGGATTACCTGTATAAAGTGTCTGACTATAAAAATGCAGGCAAGGCTGTTAAAGAAGCGATGGGATACATGAGTCGCGGAGTTACGGTTGAAAAAAGCAATGAAGACGGATCTTATGTTTTCTCAACTGTAGCAGAGAACTTGGAAAGCTATAGGAGCAAATGGCTCAATTCCAAATACGGAAATTCTAAGACAACGAGCGGACAGATGTTCAGGATGATTTCCGACATAATGTATCATGAAGACATGGATTACGACCTTAAGGAAGTTGAACTTATAAAGAAGATTACGGCAGAAGACATTGTAAGGGTCTTCAATAAATACTGGGTAGAAGGAAATGGCAACTGGTATGCAGTCACCTTCCCCGGAAACGAAAAGAATCTTATTCTTGAGTAAAATTATAATTCCTGTTCTTTATTTCCGATGGTTATTAAGCCTTTAAAAGGGAAAGTACAGGTTTTTATAAGATTCTGGTTTTTTAACTGCGTAATTATTTCATCAGTATCGCTGTGCTCGTAGAAATTCATTCTGTAAAGTGCGGCGATTTTTTTATTCAGAAGAATAGCACTCTGACCGTTCAGTTCCTCTATGGTCCATTGCTTTCTGTGATGGCGAACAAGATTCAGAATGATTTTGCCGTCAATCGCTTTTGGAGCAGGGTGTCCGTTCTTGCATATATCGCATCCATTGCATGCTGCCTGCTCGCCTCCAAGTGCATCCAGAAGAACTTGTCTTCTGCAGGTCTTGCTTTCTGCAAATTCCTTCAGTACTCTTTGTCTGGATCCTTTGGGAAATTTTTCAGAATCCATGCTGTCTTTGGGGCTCCAAAGTAGAACTGCATTTGCAATGCTGCCGTCTCTTCCACCTCTTCCTGCTTCCTGTATGTAAGCTTCTGCTGTCGGACTTGGTTCAAGGTGGATTACTGTATGAATGTCCTTTTTGTCAACACCCATGCCGAAAGCACAGGTGCAACACAAAATGGCATCTGTCCTTGGATAAAACCATTTTTCAACCTTATCTTTTTCAGTTTTTTCCATTCCTGCGTGGTAAAATTTTACTTTGTCAGGGCCATAGTAGGAGGCTAATTCCCGTGCCATATCCTCTGATTTGTTTCTTGTTCCACAAAAAATTATAAGTGGTTTAGGTCGTTCAAGCGCAAGCAAAAAAGCTGTTCTCTTTTTAGCATAGGTATTTATTACTTCATAATGAATGTTAGGCCTATCGGAATCACTTCTTACAACATGACTCATGCCCCCAAAAAGAATTTCTGAGACTCTGTTTAGAACCTGTGGGGATGCTGTGGCCGTAAAAGCTGTTACTGCCGGCGAATTGATTTTTTTTATTACGTTTCCAAGATTAAGGTAGGCTGGTCTGAAAGTGTCTCCCCATTCTGCACAGCAATGAGCTTCATCAATGGCAATGTGTGAAATATTGCATCGGGCAAGACTTTCAACAAGTTTTTCACTTTGAAGGACTTCTGGGTTTGCAAGGATGATTTTTGCTCCATTTTCAATCTGACGGAAATTTTCTTCCCTCTGTTCTTTAGTTTGTCCTCCGCAAAAAACAACGCTTTTTATTCCTCCTTCATCCATTCGCCTCTTTTGATCTGACATTAAGGCAAGTAAAGGATACAGTACAATGGTAGCACCATCCAGCAAAAGGGAAGGCGTAAGAAAGCAAAGTGATTTTCCGGCTCCTGTAGGGAGAAGTACGATTTGCTTCCCCTTGTACAATTCCGTGTCATCAGAATTTCCAATGTTTTCTATTTTTTCTGCGGGAATCTGGGCATCAAGAATGTTTGCAATTACGATTCTCTGCCATGGATAAAGGTACGTAATGCCGAAAGCTTTTTGTGCTGCAATTAAGGCTTCGTCATCGGTGCAGATGTTTTCGCTGCTTGCTTTCTGCAATGGCATTATTGGATTTTCTTCTTTCATTTTATCCTCCATCCTATATATAACCTGAAAAAAAATAAAATTGACTTGAAGAAATTATACTTGCATAAAAAAACGGAGCTGTCCAATAAGTATGAGTCATTGCCGTGGTCGACACGGCAATCTCTTGTATTGCAATTAAATGACACTTTTTGTGGATGAACTTATGCGGAATTCTGCAGGCTTGCGGCTGTTTCTGTTTTCTCCTGTCCTTCATCTTTGTGATTAAAATATACATCTTAAGCCTTTCGGCGTATTTAGAAGGCATTTAGAATAAAATTATAGGTTTATAATAATTATATTATTCCGTGTTTTCAAAAATTGTTTTTTTTTAGGTGGAATTCTATAATTTTTTTATGACTGATTTACTCAATAATGCAACTAAGGTTCAAAACGAATGTCTAAAAAAAATAGATTCTTCTTTGATTGAAAAATCAAAGCGTCCTCATTTTCATCTTGCATCCCCATGCGGCTGGATTAACGATCCCAACGGCCTTTCTTTTTATAAAGGTCAGCTTCACCTGTTTTTTCAATATCATCCATACAGCAATAAATGGGGGCCTATGCATTGGGGACATGCTGTCACCAAGGATTTTCTATCATGGAATTTTCTTCCTGTGGCCTTGGCTCCTGATACAAATGCTGATATTGACGGATGTTTTTCAGGTACAGCTATGGAAGATGGGGACTTTCATTTAATTGTCTACACTGGGGTCGTTAGTGACAATGCTGTTCAAAATCAATGTATCGCTATCGGAGATGGTGTTGAATACAAAAAACTTGAGAACAATCCTGTCATAACTGCAAGTAACATTCCTTTCGAATATGATGTGGCACATTTTCGAGATCCAAAAGTATGGAAAGAAAATGGAACTTATTATGTTGCAGCGGTAATTAAAACACAGGATAAAAGTGGAGCCCTTGTAATTTTCAAATCTGAAAATCTAAAGGAATGGAAATTTGTTTCTGTAGCAGATAGAAGCGAATGTAAATTAGGCATGATGTGGGAATGTCCGGATTTCTTTTCCCTTGATGAAAATGATGTCATTGTAATTTCACCGCAGGAAATGAAGGAAGATCTTGAGGCGGGATGGCATGACGGAAACAACAGTGTATTTATGATCGGTAAGATGAACCGCAATGAATGGAAATTTAATCGAAAATCTGTTTGTCAGATTGATTATGGAATAGATTTCTATGCACCTGAAACTACATTGCTTCCAGACGGAAGGAGAATCATGATGGGATGGATGCACCGTTGGGAAGGGGTCAGTACTCCCGATGATTATCTCTGGACTGGCATGATGACACTTCCTCGCGAACTGAAAATCAACAATGGAATTGTGTATCAAAATCCTGTAAGGGAGTTGGAAAGTAAAAGAATTAATCCAGTATCCGGTAAAATAAATCTGTTTGTTGGAAAAACAACAAAGGCTGATGGCGTTAGGGGAAGGCATTTTGATTTGCTGATTTCATTTGAAGGCATTAGTTCTGATTCCGGATCCCTTGAAATTCAAATTGCTTCTGATGAAAAATACAGCACCAAAATAAATCTTGATTTTGAAAAATATGAAATGAGTTTTGACAGAAGTAGAAGCGGTACAAGGACAGATTGCGAAACCTTCAGAAAATTCAAGTTTGAAATTCCTTCAGACGGAAAGTTTGATGTAAGGCTTGTGTGTGATACCTGCAGTGCAGAACTTTTTGCCTGTGGCGGAAGATATGCCTTTACCAATGTTTTCTATTCTCCTCTTGAAGCGGAAGAAATAAAGTTCACTTCGTCAAAGGCCCTTTCATTTGACTACAATTTCTACACTCTTGTATAATGTATTTATGGCTAGAAAGAAATATACGGCAGCTTTGATTGGGTGCGGACGCATTGGATATTCACTTGGACTGGACAGAAAAAGAGAACAGCCTGCAAGTCATAACATGGCATTAAAGGATAATCCAAGAATTAAAATTGTTGCAGGATGCGACACTGATGAGACAAAACTCATTCACTGGCATGAAGCAAACAAAAAAGCCATTGTTTATCCAGACAGTGCAACCCTTTATTCAAGAACTAAGACCGACATCGTTACTATTGCCGTAAATGAAAATGCCCACATGAGGGAAGCCATCGATGCCATCCGTTCAAAACCAAGACTGATTATTCTTGAAAAACCTGTTGCCCTTAATCTTAGGGAAGCAGAAAGGATAAAAGAAGAGGCAGATGAACATCAGGTAAATATTCTTATAAATCATGAACGTCGATTTGCAGAAGATTTTATAGCTGCAAAAAAATACATGTCCAAAATCGGGGAACTTCAGTCCATTAGGGCAGAACTTTGTTCGAGTCTTGTTGTTTATAATCGGGCAGAAGAAAAAACCGGAGCCTACAGCCTTATCCATGATGGTACCCACCTTGTTGATGCCGTTCTCTTTTTCCTTGAAGAAGACGGAAAACCTTCGGAAGTAAAAAAGGTTCCGGAAAAAAAAGAAAGAAGTGGTCTTTTGTCAAAAGCTGAAAATCGCAATGATGAAGTAAGGACAGAATTCAAGACCATCAATACAATCCTGAACAATCCTGTAATGAGCGGGATTTACCGTGATGAAAAAGGAAATGTCCGCCAGATGAGTGCTCACTATTCTACGGAAAAGTGTCCTGATGTTTCCATTGTAATCAGCGGAAGATCCAGGTTCTTTGGCTTTGAAATTGTAATTACGGGAACAGAGGGAAGAATCTGTATCGGAAACGGTTTCCTTAAATTCTATAAGAGGGAAAAGTCTTCCCTTTATACTGGTTTTTATTCGCTTAAAAGTGACAAAAGAATCAAGGCTCCGAAAAAGACCCTCTATTTTGCAAATATGGTTAAGAATGCTGTAGAATTCCTGGATGGAAAAAAGCCATTGCGTTCGACATTGCAGACAGGCATTAATGCCCTTGCTGTCCTTGAGGAAATAAAGGAAAAACTGAAGTAAAAGGTAAAAGTCGAAAAGTTACCGCCCTTTACAATAATCCAATCTATTTTTATAATAAGAAGATATCTTGTTATTTAAATAAATTGGAGTTTCATTTAATGAAAAAGTTTATGTTCGTTGCCTTGTGCCTTGCTTTTCCTGCAATTTCTATTTTTGCACAGGGAATTACTACAGCCAGTGATTATTTTAAAACTATAAGCGAAAGATATTCTGAAATTCAGGATTATGAAGCGGATGTCATAATCAAGATTGGAAAATCTGAAATGACAGGCCGAATCAGCTACAAGCGTCCTGAAATGCTTCGCATCGATTTTTCTGATCCTGCAGAGCAGGTTGTTCTTTTCAACGGTAATGACCTTACCATTTATCTTCCAGGTTCATCAGCAATCCTTGAGCAGAGTGTTTCTGCAAATGATGCAAAGGGGGCCAATGCTGCAACGGCAGAAGGACTTGCTCTTATGCGCCGCTACTATACCGTTGCTTATCAGTCAGGTCAGTCTGCAGTTCCTCTTGATGAGGGGAGTGATGAAATGGTTGTGAATTTCCTTTTGCAGCGTCGTTCAGCAACAGAATCATTCAGGGAAATCAAGCTTTCCGTTGATCCTTCTACAAAACTTATTCGACGTGTTCATGCAACTACTTCACAAGATGAAGAGTATGTTTTTGACATCTTCAATTACAAGTTGAATTCAAATATCAGTGACCAGCGTTTCATATATGATCCGCCGTCATCTGCAAACAACTACAACAATTTCTTGCTATCAGAATAAAGGGTGGGGTTAAAATATATGGAAAGCTACGGTGAAATTCTTCGCAAAAGACGAGAAGAGAAGAATGTTTCTCTTGAAGAAATTGAACGCGCAACTGCGATTACTAAGAACTATATTCTGGCACTGGAGGAAGAACGCTCTGACGACTTTCCGGGTGAATCGTATTTTACAGGATTCCTTACAAACTACTGTGAGTTCCTCGGTATAAATCCAGATGATGTTCTTCGTTTGTATCACACAAAGAAGATTCAGGAAGCTCCTGTTCCTATTGAGCTTACAACGAAACAGAAGCCCAAGTATCTTATTCCTGCTATTGTTGCAGGTTCCGCTGCCGTATTGATAGGTCTTGGCCTTTACCTTTATTTTGCTGTTTTCAATGTTCCGCAGAAGCTTGCGGAAAAGGCCCTCAAGTCTACTGAAAAAGAAAAGATTCACCAGTATGAATTTACCGGTAAGTCTGAAACAAAGAGATTCTATAAAGGCGATCAGATTCTCTTCCCTACAAAGCAGGGAACCGGGTGCATCATAATTACTGTTGGAGAAACAAAGGGAAAACTTTCTCTCCTTATGCCATCAGGTACTCAGATTGTGGAACTCAGCGAAGAAAGGGATCTTGATGTTGATGGCGATGGATTTGCAGACATTATCGTTTACCTGAGTGATATTTCTACAGACGAAGCAAGTCACGGTGCTGAAGTTCGTCTTATCGAGAAGAAGGGTGAAAATTCTGTTGTTGAAATCAACAATGTTGATGAAGGAACTGAACTTGCTGAAATCCCATCTGCAGGCAGCGTTAAGAACAATTCTAAGCGCGTTGTGATTCACGAAGATACCCGTGCATATCCATTTACAATCAACGTTACCTTCCGCGGTTCTTGTCTGTTCCGTTACAAGAGCGACAGAAATACTTATGTTGAAGATTACTTTAAAAATGGTGATCAGGTTGCCGTTAACTCAAATAACGGTACACGCCTCTGGATGAGCAACAACAATGCCCTTAAGATTCGCGTAATAGCCGGTCTTTCAACTTACGATCTTGAAGTTGGTCGTGCAGGTGAAGTTAAGGCAGAAGACATCAAGTGGGTTCGTGACAGCGACGGAAAATATCGTCTTGTCCTTATTGAACTTGAATAGTTTCGTTATACAATGGATTGAGAAGGGCACTGGAAGGTGCCCTTTTTTTTGGAGTAGAACAATGGCAAAAGCAAAGACATTTTTTCTTGATCAGCATGGATGTGCAAAAAATCAGGTAGACGGTGAAATAATTATGGCTCGCCTTGCAAACCTTGGGCTTGTTCAGGTGATGAATGCAGATGATGCAGACCTTATAATCGTTAATTCCTGCGGTTTCATTGAAAGTGCAAAAAAGGAAAGCCTGGATTCTTTGCTTGATGCCCGCACTGCCTATCCTGAAAAGAAAATAATTCTTGCAGGCTGTCTTGCAGAACGCTATGCAGAAGTTTTTGAAAAGGATCTTCCTGAGGCAGACGGAATTGTCGGCAATGGGGATCTTTCCCTTTTGGACAAAGCCGTTAAGGATGTTTTTTCAAAAGCAAAAAAGCGTCCTGTTCTTAAAGGCGAGCAGAAAGGGGTTTTCTGCGGAGAAAGAACAGACCTCCTTTCTTATAAAGGAAGTGCCTTTGTTAAGATTACTGAAGGATGCGACAACTTCTGTTCCTTCTGTGCCATTCCTCTCATTCGCGGTAAGCTTCGTTCCCGCCCGGTTGATGAAATCATCGCTGAAATCAAGACTCTTTTGAAGAAAGGTGTTTTTGAAATCAACCTCATTGGACAGGACCTTGCAGCCTATGGTTGCGGTAAGGATGATGAAGGTCTTTTCGGAAAGAAAAACTGGCATTCTGTTCTTTACGGTGAACTTAAAAATCCAATCATTGAAGAAAAGAATTTTATTGAAGAACACGGCAATTCTCCTCTGTATAAGCTTGTTGAAAAAATTACGAAGATCAAGGGGAAGTTCTGGGTAAGGCTTCTTTACATTCATCCTGATCATTTTAATACAGATGTCCTTGAACTCATAATAAAGGATGAAAGAATTCTTCCTTACTTTGACATTCCTTTCCAGAGCGGCGATGATGAAATCATTCATGCAATGAACAGAAAAGGAAGTTTCAAAAGCTATTCCAAACTTGTTAAAACAATCAGAAAAGAACTTCCTGACAGCTGCATCAGAACTACTTTTCTTACAGGTTTCCCAGGGGAAAAGGAAGAAAATGCAGATAACACAGTAAAGTTCCTGGAGACAATCCAGAGCGACTGGTCCGGTTGCTTTGACTACAGCCGCGAAGATGATACCGTTGCTTATAAAATGAAAGGTCGTGTTGCACATGGTGTTGCAGTGAAGCGTGCTGCAAATCTTACTGCCATTCAGCATGAAATTACACAGAAGCTTTTGAAAAAGCGTGTAGGCAAGGTCTATGATGTTCTTGTTGAAGAAATCGTTCAGAATCTTGAAGGAACTGATGAAGGTCTTGCCATTGGTCGTGCCTGGTTTGAAGCTCCTGAAGTAGATGGAAATGTAGTTGTCCGCTATGATCTTGATGATAAAAATGCCGTTAAGAAAATTGTGCCGGGGGCAGTTATAAAAGTAAAAGCCGTCGCATCAAGCGAAGTTGACATCGACGGCTACTATGTTGGGTAATGGATTGCTTCGTCACTGCGTTCCTCGCAATGACGAAGCAGGGCATGAATTTCCTGCAATGACGTTACAGGCGGCTATGGGTATCGTCATTGCGAGCGGAGCGCGGCAATCAATCAAGGCAGCTTACATCAAGCTGGTCAAAACCTGCAATCATTTCCTTTGCGTACGAGATGATTGCATCCTTGTCCTTCTGTGTCTTGCCTTCAACGTTGAGAGGCATTACAGGATCGTGGAGTGAAAGCCTTAAGAGCATCCAGCCTTCTGCATTTGCATCGTGGAAGGAAATGCGGATTCCTTCAAAACTTTCCGGCATGTCGAAATTCTTTTCTTCAGCACGGTTCTTGAAAGTTTCAAGAACTTTTTTCCCGTAAGCCTTGAAGTCTTCGGCCTTGATCTTGAATCTGTATTCTCCTTCAACTCCAGCTGCTGGAAGATCTCCAATAAGATCTTCAATCTTTTTGTTTTCCTTCTTTGCCTTAGCAAGGGCTACGATAAGTTTTACTGCAAGGAATGAACCGTCATCAAGGTAGTAGTTGTCCTTGAGGGCACCGTGTCCTGATGTTTCCATTGCGAGAGGAGAAACTTCTCCCTTTGAGTTGAGTTCGATGCACTTGTTGATTACATTCTTGTATCCGCGCATGTAGCGAAGGTGCTTGAGTCCAAGTTTCTTTTCAAGGAAGTATGTAAGGCGGTCGCTTGTTACACTGTCCGTGATGATTGTGCTTCCTGGGAAAGAAGGGGCAAGAATTGCAGAGAAGAGGGCGATGATGCTGTCGCGGTTTACTTCTGTTCCGTCGCTGAATACGGCGCTCATGCGGTCAACATCTGTATCAAAAATAAGTCCAAGGTCAGCCTTGCTGCTTGTTGTTGCATTTTGGATTGCCTTCATTGCATCCTTGTTTTCTGGGTTTGGAATATGGTTAGGGAACATTCCGTCTGGCTCAAGGAAAGCGCTTCCTGTTGTGTCTGCACCGAGAGGCTGAAGAATCTTGTCTACGAAGAATCCGCCGTCACCGTTTCCTGCATCGACTACAATATGGAGACCTGAGAGTGGCCTGTCTCCGTCTTTTGCACCAAGTTCCTTTGCGATTGTGTTTTTAAGGTGTGCTGCATAAGTCTCAAGGAGGGTAAAAGAACCTGCAAAATCTGCAGTTCCGCTTTCTTCCTTTTCCTGAGCAATTGTAAGAACATCAGTGATGTCATCGTGTTCAAGACCACCGTTTACATCAAAGAACTTGATTCCGTTTCTGTTGAACGGAAGGTGGCTTGCCGTGAGCATTGCAGAACCGTCATACTTTGTCTGGTCGAAAACCGTGGACATGAACATGGCAGGAGTTGTTGCAAGGCCGCAGTCATAAACTTTAGCACCTGTTGATGCCATACCTGCAGCAGTTGCCTTAAGGAGGGCGGGTCCTGTAACGCGTGCATCACGACCAATACCGATCTTAAGGTCTGTAATACTCTTTCCGCATTTTTTTGAAAGCCAGATTGCAAATGCCTGGCCAATTCTGTTGCATGCGTTTTCTGTAAGGTTTACATGTTCATCAGCAACGCCTTCAAGGGCAATTCCGCGAACATCGCTTCCGTTCTGAAGCTTCATGAGATTCTGTTCCATAATGTTCTCCATAAATTGTTGTAAACAGTATAATGCTTTTTCTATTTATTTGCATTACCAAAAATAAGATTCCATGCACTAGAGCCAGGTTGAGGAAGCTGATCCATAGGGGGCAGCTGGTCGCGACGGAACCATCTTGCTTCTGCAAGTTCCTCTTCCTGAATCTTAAGTTCTCCGCCTGCATAATCTGCAGTGAATTCTAGCATAAGCTGATCAGGGAAAGGCCATGCAGTGCTTCCCATATACCTTATGTTTTTTACTTCAAGATTGGTTTCTTCCTTTATTTCGCGTACTACGCATTCTTCAAGGGTTTCCCCCTGTTCGACAAAGCCTGAAATGCAGGCAAACTTGTTGTAGGTACCTCGGTTTCCTCGGGCAAGAAGTATTTCATCGCCGCGGGAAATCAGCGTGATGGTTGCCGGTTCTATTCGCGGAAAGAATTTGGTGTTGCATTTTGGGCAGAAAAGGGCGCTTTCGGTCTTGTCATCAAGGAGTCTGTCCCCGCAGGTTGGGCAGAATTTGTACATCTGTCGTTGCGAAAGAAGGCTTTTTGCACGGGCTACAATGAAAGTAAGGTTTGGTTTGTCCCAAAATAACTGACGGAGGGGACAGACCCCAAATCCTACCGGAATTTCAGCTTCTTCTTTCAATGATAAGGCACTATAACCGTATAAATCCTCTGAAAACCAGTCCAGGGCAATGGGGCAAAGGGATTCCATGTCTTTTGAGGTAGGTAAGTTACCGTCCATAGTCAGCAAGAGGTCTGTCCCCTTGATTGCAATATTGTACTTGTAAATGAATTTTTCAGGTTTTGTGATAATTGGCATGAACCTATTGTAACTTAAAAGAACGGTTTATGGTATTGGAGGTGTTGTTTAAGTGATTTTTCTATGAAAATCTGGTGTTTGGGATGTAAAGGAGGAAGAAAAAATAGTGCATTAGAGGGGTCTGTCCCCTCTGTCACTTTAAATTTTGATTTACATAGAAAACAGAATTTTTCTGCATCAAAATAGAAATAGATACTTATACAGTTGCTATATGGAGGATTTATTATGGCAAAATCAAAGGACTATTTCGGACTTCCTTGGATTGTAAGCGTTATTCTTGCAATTTTCCCAATCACATCAGCAATTTGCGGAATCCTTACAAGATTTTCTGAAGGGAAGATTATTGCAGGTCTTATCCGTCTCTTTGTAGGCTGGAACATCTGGTGGTTTCTTGACCTTCTTTGCATGATTTTCAAGGGAAGCATCTTCCGCCTATTGAAATGCTAGTCCTATAGTTTGGGATAAAAAAAGACGCTTCGTAAGAAAAGGTCGCTGAAAAACTTCTGAAATTGTCATTATCGGGCTTGTCCCGATAATCTATTTCTTTGCAACATAAGGATTTGCGCAAATGGATTCCCGCGTCAAGCACGGGAATGACACCTTTTTCAGTGGTCTCCGTAAGAAGCGTCTTTTTTTTGTCAGAGTCGCCACCTCTTACGAGTTGGCACAGAAAATTTAGCCTACGATTGGCTTCATTGCTGTCATTGGACCATTCTCTTTCGAGAATGGTCTAGAGTTTCGATTCGTTCGCAGTCCGCGCCCGTTTTTGCTTCGCAAAAAACATCGAAACTCTCGGATAGCATTTATTAACCAACGATAGGTTTCATTGCGGTCATATATGCACGCAATTTTCTTCCTACAACTTCGATTGGGTGGTTGCGGATTTCTGCGTTTACATTTACGAGTTCTGCATTGTTTACGCTGTTGTCCTTAACATTAAGGCCCTTGCCGATAACTTCTGTTGTTACCTTTGGCATGAGGTCCTTCTGCATCATTGGAGCTGCAACGCGAGCAAAGAGATAGCATCCGTATTCAGCTGTATCAGAAATAACCTTGTTCATTTCATAGAGGCGCTTGCGGTCGATGAGGTTAGCGATAAGTGGAACTTCATGGAGTGATTCGTAGTATGCAGATTCTTCCTTGATACCAGCGTCAACCATTGTTTCGAATGCAAGTTCACAACCAGCCTTAACCATAGCAACCATGATGATACCCTTGTCGAAGTATTCCTGTTCGCTGATTTCGTCTGTTGATTCTTCCATTGTTTCGAAAGCAAGCTTACCTGTTTCTTCGCGCCATGCGAGGAGGTTAGCATCCTTGTTTGCCCAGTCCTTCATCATTGTAGAAGAGAATTCTCCTGAAATGATGTCATCCATATGCTTCTGGTAGAGTGGGGCAAGAAGAGTCTTGATGTCTTTTGAAAGCTGGTTAGCCTTGAGCTTTGCAGGGTTAGAAAGACGGTCCATCATACCTGTAATGCCACCCCATTTGAGGGCTTCTGTAATTACGTTCCAGCCGTGCATAAGGAATTTTGTAACCCATTTTGGATCCATTCCGTCAGCAACCATCTTGTCGTAGCAAACGATTGTACCAGCCTGGAGCATACCGCAGAGGATTGTCTGTTCTCCCATAAGGTCAGACTTAACTTCTGCGACGAAGTCAGATTCAAGAACACCGGCCTTTGAACCGCCCATACCTACTGCGAGAGCCTTGGCAATTGCCCAACCCTTTCCTTCCGGGTCGTTTTCAGGGTGAACTGCGATAAGATCTGGTACACCGAATCCACGCTGAAATTCGTGCCAAACTTCAGTACCTGGTCCCTTTGGAGCACACATAACAACTGTGATGTCCTTGCGAACCTGCATTCCTTCTTCGATCATGTTGAAGCCGTGTGAATACCAGAGTGCTGAACCCTGCTTCATGTGCTTCTGAACTTCTGTGATAACAGGAGTGTGCTGCTTATCTGGAGTAAGGTTACCAACGAGGTCAGCTGTTGGAAGAAGTTCTTCGTATGTTCCAACCTTGAATCCGTTTTCTGTAGCGTTTTTCCAAGACTGACGCTTCTGTTCGATAGCTTCCTTGCGGAGAGCATAAGAAACATCAAGGCCTGAATCGCGGAGACACATACCCTGGTTGAGACCCTGAGCGCCACATCCTACGATGACGATCTTCTTTCCCTTGAGAGCGTTTACTCCGTCTGCAAATTCTTCTTTAGCCATTGAACGGCAGTGACCAAGCTGCATGCGAGCCTTGCGCCATGGAATTGAGTTAAAATAATTTTCACCCATAATTTTACTCCTGTATAAATACTAAAAAAT
>JAHAZL010000031.1 GCA_018384055.1 Treponema sp. | reverse complement strand
TGATTGACCTTGCGAAGAAAATTAAACTTCTCGTAGCTAAGAATGTAAAATACACAGACTGGAACCAGAGAATTGATGTAAAAGCCGAAATGAAAGCCGATTTAAGAATCTTACTTGATGATAACGGGTATCCACCAGTTCCTCGTGATGAAGTATTTAAAGAAGTTTTTGAGCAGGCTGAAAACTTCAAGAAGTATGAAGAATGGGGAAATACAATGCCAAAATCCCAGAACCCATTTTAAAACAAATATTACATCGTAGAAGATGTTGCTTATCATTCAGAAACCAAAGAGAAATACGTTGTGTACCGTCGTCTTTATGATGACACTTCTCTCTGGATTCGTGAGATGCAGATGTTTTTGAGCGAAGTAGATTACGAAAAATATCCAGACGTAAAACAGCAATGGCGCTTTGAACTAGTAGACTAATCAAAAAGACCATTTTTTCTTTACTATTGCTTAGTATACTTAAAAAAAAACAAAAAATTTTGGCAACAATTAGGGTAACTTTATCTCTATATATATAGGGTCAAAATTTTAAGAATTGGAGACTTTATATGAACAAAATAAGACCTTTTAACAGAACCCGAGATTGCATGAGAAACTTGGGAAAATTTTTGCTGATGCAAAGAAAAATGCAGTTCACGAGAGAACAAAAAAGTTCATAAAAAAAGTGGAAATCCTTAAAAAGGAAATTGATTTACTTGAAGTTCGTGACGTGCTGGAACAGTAAGAATGATATTGGAGGAACACTATGAATAAAAACAAAGGACTTTTGTGGTATGTAATTTTTGGGAACATCTTAACTCTTGTGGTCAGGTTATTGAAGTCAATTCATGCTTTTTATCTTGAATGTGGAACTTTCTGGTTCTGTTTTAAAGCAGGCATTACTTTAGTAATTGCTGGTTTAATCATCTTTTTGATTCAGTCATTCAGAAAGATGTTAAGAAATAAATACCAGGGATCATGGAGATTCTGTTTGCAGTCGATTTTGACTGATAGTACTAAACGCACAGGTGATTATGAATAATCACTCATGACAAGTGACGCAGACATTTTTATTTTTGATGATCACGCCATGCTCTGTCAGGGATTTAAGGCTTTTTTAGACGGAAGCCAGCTTTTTTGTTATTCTTAGTCTAAATAAAATTCTAGAAAAAAATCCCCTCATAAAGTAAAATGGTATGCATGATTACTATCTTACCTGAAACAACTAAGAATCCCATTACAAAAATCGGTCTCATGGCGGGCGTCTGCTGGAACGGAGACACTACAGATCCTGAAAAAAACTATAAGCGCGGAATGGACTGCATTCTCTGCGAACACGGAAGAACTTTTGAATATCCTGATGTGGAACTTGTCATTGACGGTTATTCAGCACGCTGCATCCGTGAATGGTATACACACATTGGTGGTGGTCCAACACGCCTCCAGTCTTCAACAAGATATGTTAAATGGGAAGGCAACAATTTTGCCGACAACTTTGTAATCCCACCTTCAGTAGAAAAAGCAAAGGAAAATGAAGAAGCAAAAACTTGCCTTGCTGATTTTGAAAAATCTTTTATGAATCTTATAGACTCTATGGAAAAGGCTGGCGTACCAAAGGAAGACATAGCCATGTTCTATCCTCTTGGCATGAAAACAAAAATCGTGGACAAGCGCAACATGAGGAACCTTGTTGAAATGTCCCATCAGCGTCTCTGCACAAGGGCTTACTGGGAATACAGAAAGCTCATGAAAGACATCTGCAGTGCCCTTTCCGAATACTCTGAAGAATGGAAGTGGATTGTAGACAACCTTATGAAACCAAAATGCGAAGTTGTTGGATTCTGCAAGGAAAAGAAGTCTTGCGGCCGCAAACCAAAACTAGAGGATAAATAATGAAGAAGCTTATGTTGGGAAATGCAGCCTTGGCCCGTGGATTTTACGAGGCTGGCTGCAAGGTGTTTTCAAGCTATCCTGGAACTCCAAGTACGGAGATAACAGAAGAAGCTGCTAAATACAAGGAAATATACTGTGAGTGGGCACCTAACGAGAAGGTTGCCGTTGAATCTGCTCACGGTGCAAGCCTTGGTGGAGTAAGGGCCGCAAGTGCCATGAAACATGTTGGCCTTAATGTTGCCGCAGATCCGATCTTTACGATTTCATATCAGGGTCTCAATGCAGGTCTTGTAATCGTAGTCGCTGATGATCCGGCCTTCCATTCGTCGCAGAATGAACAGGACAGCCGTCACTATGCCATAGGCTCAAAGATTCCTATGATTGAACCCAGCGACAGCCAGGAATGCCTTGATTTTGTTAAGACAGCCTACGAAATCTCAGACAAATTCAATACGCCGGTTTTCATCAGGACATGTACCCGTGTAGCCCACAGTCAGAGTGTTGTTGAAGTCGGTGAACGCGTTGAAGTTCCTCAGGTACCTTATGTTAAGGACCAGATGAAAGTTATGATGACAAAGGCCGTTAAACTTGCCCATGACCGTGTTGAACAGCGTACCCTTGAGCTTGCAGAATGGGCATGTACATCCGGAATCAACCGCATGGAAATGGGCGGAACAAAAATCGGAATCATTGCAGACAGTACAAGCTATCAGTATGCAAAGGAAGTATTCGGCGATGAAGTTTCAATTCTGAAGATTGGAATGGTTTATCCTCTTCCTGAAAAAATGATCCGTGACTTTGCTTCAAAAGTTGATGAACTGTATGTCATGGAAGAACTTGATCCGATCATCGAAACTTATGTTAAGTCTCTTGGCATCAAGTGTTTTGGAAAAGACAAGTTCCCTATTTGCGGTGAATTCAGCCAGAATCTTGTTCGCAAGGTAATGGGCAAGTCTGTTCCAGAAGTATTTGCCATTTCTGAAGGAATTGAAATTCCTGCCCGTCCTCCTGTAATGTGTGCCGGATGTCCTCACCGCGGAATTTTCTATACCCTTAAAAAGAACAAGTGCAATGTCTACGGTGATATCGGTTGCTATACTCTCGGTGCAGTTGCTCCCCTCAATGCCATGGATTTGAATGTCTGCATGGGGGCAAGCTGTTCGGGGCTCCACGGTTTCAACAAGGCCATGGGAAAAGACGGCGAAAAGAATTCCGTTGCAGTAATCGGGGACAGTACTTTCATGCATTCGGGTATGACAGGCCTTTCCACAATTGCCTACAACGGTTCAAATTCTACGGTAATCATTCTTGATAATTCCATTACAGGCATGACGGGACATCAGCAGAATCCTACTACAGGAAAGAACCTTTACGGAGATCCTGCAAGCAAGGTTGACCTTGAAGCCCTCTGCCGTGCCCTGGGTGTAAACCGCGTTAAGGTTGTTGACCCTTATGATCTTGCTGCAGTTGAAACAGTCCTCAAGGAAGAACTTGCTGCGGAAGAACCAAGCGTAATCATCAGCCGCCGTCCTTGTGTAATGATCAAGGGCATCAGGCATAATCCTCCGCTTAAAATAGAAAATGAAAAATGCAAGGGATGCAAAAGCTGCATGAAGATCGGTTGTCCGGCGATAGCCTTCAACAAGGAAACAAAGAAGGCAAGCATCGATCCAACTCTTTGTGTTGGATGCAATGTTTGCAAGCAGTTGTGTTCCTTTGATGCAATTACAGGAGGAGCAGAATGAATATCATGATAGTTGGTGTAGGCGGACAGGGAACTCTTCTTGCTTCAAAGCTTCTTGGTCATGTTCTTCTTAATGAAGGTCACGATGTAAAGGTTTCTGAAGTTCACGGAATGAGTCAGCGTGGTGGAAGCGTTGTTACTTATGTTCGCTTTGGAAAGAAAATCTATTCCCCTGTAATCGACAAAGGTGAAGCAGACATAATCCTTTCCTTTGAACAGTTGGAAGCTGCCCGCTGGTTTGAATTCCTTAAAAAAGACGGACTCATCATTACAAATACTCAGCGCCTTAATCCAATGCCTGTAATCACAGGTGCTGCTGAATATCCTGAAGGTCTTGTGGAAAAAATGAAGGCCGCAGGTGCCAGGGTTATTGCAGAAGATTTCCTTTCTGCCGCAGAAAAAGCCGGAAGTTCAAAAGCCGTAAACATTGCCTTGCTTGGTTGTCTTTCAAAATATTTTGATGGAATTTCAGAAGACAAATGGAATGCTGCCATTGATGAAGTTGTCCCTGAGAAATTCAGGGAACTTAACCACAAGGCTTTTGATAATGGAAGGAATATATGAGTTCTTACTGTTCCCTTACTTTTGACGATGGGCCAAACCTTACTACAAGCATCCGCATGATTGAAGTGCTGGAAAAGCATGGTGCTGTCGGATCTTTTTTTGTTTGCGGGAAAAACATAAATGAAGAAACGGAAAAGGTGATGCTTAAAGCACAGAGCATTGGCTGCACGATTGAAAACCATTCCTTTAGCCACAGTCACATGACGGAACTTTCTGAATTCCAGATCAAAAATGAATTCGACATGACTTCAGACATGATTCAAAAAGTTACTGGCAGGCGGCCGGAATTTTTCCGTGCTCCATACATCGATGCTGATGACAAAGTTTTCAGTTCAGTTCCCGTCCCTTTCATCGAAGGTGAAGGCTGCGAAGATTGGCTTTCTGAAGTTGATGCCGATACCCGCTATGAAAGAATCCTTTCTACAATCAGCAACGGTTCCATTCTCCTTCTCCATGATTTTGAAGGCAATGAGGCAACAGTTGAATGCATTGATAGGCTTATACCGGTCTTAAAGGAAAAGGGATTCGAGTTTCTGACTGTACCGGAAATCTTTAAAAAACTTGAAGTTGATCCCAATAGACACGGTCATCAATGGAAGAATATTTGCAAAATATAAATTCATAATGTAAAATTATGCTATAAATGCAATTTAAAATTGTGGAGCCATCGGATGAAAAAGATCCTTACAGCATCGACAAATCCTGTAGTCATTGAAACTGTTAGAAGTGCATGCAAGACTTATGCGGCGTATTTCTCCGCAGAAGTTTTCGGTGCAACAGAACCTGTAATCAGCTATATAAAATATGAAATTCCTGAAATAAAGGTTCTGGACTATACATCTAAAGAAATCAGGTGTGAAGAAATTCTTGATGCAATTAAGGGTGATGCCTGGCTTCACTATGGCGGGATCATTGCCGTTTGTTCAGGTACAAGACAGGTTGAAGTCCTTGAAGAACTTAAGGACAACAACATGATTGCAATCCTTACGGTTCAGAATTTCAAGACACATTTTTCACGCGTTTTAAGAATTCTCTGGCAGAACCAGCAGTTCCTTTTTAACCGCGGGATGCAGGACATCATCGGGGGAATGGAAAACGGATCTTTCAACTGTTCCAATGATCCTATAGATATCCGTTTCTATACAAACTTTCTCGTAAGCTATCTTTACAATACAAACAGAATTTCTGCAGATGACAGATACAAGCTTCAGATGACCCTTATGGAATTCCTTACCAATGCTCTTGAACACGGCAACCTTGGAATTACCTACGAAGAAAAGACAAAGTGGCTTGCTTCCGGAAGAGACATTCTGCAGCTGATTTCTGTAAGAAACAAGGATCCAAAATACAAGGACCGCAGAATCCACATCAGCTATACAATCGGAAAATCAAAGTCTACCTTTACAATCAAGGATGACGGAAAAGGTTTCAACTGGCGTAAGTACATTGAAGCAAATGTAAATGAAGATTTCCATGGACGCGGAATTTCCTTGAGCCGTGACCTTGTTCAGCGCGTTTCCTACAACGAAGCCGGCAATCAGGTTTCCTTTGAACTTCCTACAATCAGGAACCAGGTAAATACTATTCCTGGAATCATGGAACCATTTGCCACAATTGAATACAAAAACAAGGACATTGTTTGCCGCGAAAACGAAGTTTCTAGTGACCTTTACTTCATCGTTTCCGGTCGTTTTGCAGTTTATGTTGGAAAGAAACTTGCTGCTGTCCTTACTCCAAACGACATGTTCATCGGTGAAATGGCATTCCTTTTGAATGAACGCCGTACAGCTACAGTTCTTGCAGTAGGGGATTGTCGCCTTATCAAGGTTCCAAAGACAGCCTTCCTTACGCTTATCAGAAAAAATCCTCACTACGGTATTTTCTTGAGCAAGATGCTTGCCCAGAGGCTTCAGCGTCAGACAAAGAATTCCATTGAATTGCAGAAGCGCCTTTCTGCAATTGAAAATCTGGATGTTCTTGATTAGAAAAATTATGCCACTGAAAAAGGTATCGTTTACAGCTTGTGAATGTAAAATCCGTCGGTTTCTGGTTTTAGGCCTGATTCCTTGATTCCGTCGAACCTGTATTCAGGTGGAAGCTTGATCTTTATAAGATGCATGCTGTTTGCTATGGCGTCTTTTCTTACGAGCATCAGCATGTTCCTTAATGTGATTTCAATTCTGTCTCTGTCAAAAAAATCTGCAAGACCTATTACTAAATAATCTTCTTTCTTGTAGTAGGAAAAAATCCCCGTGTTTTTCCCGTTTTCCAATACCGAATAAATCTTGTGTCCGTATTTTATTTCCCTGGCTATTTTTTCATCCGCTGATTCTGTTACGGCTTTAAATTCAGGCTGAATAAAATCCGGATTAAGCATGCTTAGGGAAACTCCGTCGCCGATGTTGTTGATTGTGGTTTTGAATTCCGGGTTAAGCTGGAGAAAGGAAACGAACTTCCTGATTTTTCTGAGCAGCTTGATTGTACTGTAGTTGTGGGTAAGTTCTGGATTTTCCACCATGCCGTGGAAGAAAAGGTTGTCCGTTATGATGACTCCGTTTTCGCTTAGGTTGTGCTTGTATTTTTCAAAAAATTTTTCATACTGTGCTTTTGCTGCATCAATGAAAATCAAATCGAATTTTTCATCGACCTTTGCATCAAGGGCATCCTCGTTTGTGATTTTGATTCTGTCTTCAAGTCCGCAGTTCCTGATGTTGTCTACGGCGCGGCTATATCTGTCTATGTCTATTTCGATTGTTCGGACATAAATATCAGGTGAAATGTTTGCAAAGTTGATGGAACTGTAGCCTATGGCACTTCCGATCTCAAGGATTTTTTTGCATCCTCGTTCACGAATTGTCTGGCAGATGAATTCACCGCCTTTGTCCATTACAATTGGAATGGAATTTCTTTTTGCGTATTCTTTGATTTCTGAAATTTCGTTCATCAGTCTAATTTGACGCCGTCTGTGCTGATGTTGTTTTCGTCAGCAATAAGGCTCTCATACTCGTTGATTGGGATAGGCTTATAATAATAGAAACCCTGAACATAGTTAATACCCATACCCTTGAGGAGATTAATCTGTTCTGACGTTTCAACGCCTTCTGCAATGATAGTCAGCTTCATGTTTTTTGAAAGGTCAACCACGCTCTTGATGATGCTTACTCCCTTTTCGTAGTTGGAACTGTTCAGGTCAAAAAATTTCATGTCCATTTTAAGGATGTCAGCCTGAACATCCTTAAGCATGTTGAGGGAAGAGTAACCGCTGCCAAAGTCATCGATGAGGATGGTAAATCCCTTTTCACGAAGCCTCTGGATTACAGACTTGAGGATCCTTGTGTCATCCATGAAGGCGCTTTCCGTAACTTCAATTTCAAGGTATTTAGGATCAATATTGTAGATGTTTATGAGGTTGCTGAAAACTGTCGGAACATCAACAGAGAATATGTCGATGCGGGAAACATTAACGGAAATTGGAACCGGCTTTTTGCCTTCATTCATCCATTTCCTGATTGTCTTGCAAACCTGTTCCCAGATGTAAACATCAACTTTCATTACCTTGCCGTTTTTTTCCAGTGTAGGAATGAATTCACCAGGTGATATGAAACCACGGATCTTGTTGTTCCATCTTACAAGGGCTTCTGCTCCGACAATCTTGTTGTCCAAAATAGAGCATTTAGGCTGCAGGAAGAAAGTGAATTCATATTCGTCAAGTCCCCTTTCAATTTCCGTAATGATTTGAAGATCGTATTCCAGATCCTTTACCATCTGGGAATTGTACCAGCAGATTTCTGTTTCTGCTTTGTTGAGGGCATTGCCTGTTGCAGTTGTGGCATAATCCAGTGCATCAAGGATGTCTTCGTTCTTGTCCTTGATTTCATATCCGCCGAATACCATGCGGAAACCTTCAATTCCATCAAATGAGGAGACAAGGGCTGATACATTTTTTATCAGGTAGTTCATTACCGACTGGTGTTTGTCCATGATGATGAAGAAGTTGTCTCCACCGCCGTAGCCTGATACTGCGTCAAAAAGTCTTTCCATTTCATGCAGAATATAGGCAATACTCTTTAAGAGCCTGTCTCCCTGCCATCTTGAATACCACTTGTTAAAGAAACGGAAGTGCTCTATATCCATTGCAATGAGACATACATCTTCGTGACTTTCTTCAAGAAAATCTTTTGCTGCCTTCTGGAAACTCTGGGGGGTAAGAAGCCCCGTAAGCTTGTCTTTTTCCAATTTGGACTTGTTCAGCTTGTCTGCAGGAGTAATGTTTACATACATGAAGGCAATGGCCATTTCCATTCCCTGCTGGTTAACTTCTGGAACAAGGTAAATCGTAACATCGTCCCAGGTTCCTCTGGGACCTTTTTCTCTGATGACTTCCGTAATAGGTTTTTTTGCGGTCCTAAATCTTTCCGACATGGTTTCTAGATTCATGAGCTGCAGGAATTTCTTATGATCGTCAGGATGTACCATTGTGGCACAGGTTCGTTTAATCAGTTTTGAAAGGGGTTCTTCCGAAAGCTGGAACCTTTTGCCGAAGCTTTCTTCAGAAATGAAAACATATTTGTCCAGGGTAAGATTCATGCTGATGGCAAATGTGAAATTGTTCATGAATGTTACTCGTGACATGATCTCGCGGTTCAGGTTGTTGTAAAGAGCTCCGGAGAAATAATAGCACTTGCCATGCCCTGGATATTCCATTGTGGTAACTGTAAAGTTCACCCACCTGCAGATTGAAAGCAGGAATATCATGGATGGAGTCGAACCAAAATTTTCAATATTTTCTTTATTTGATGAAATGACGTCGGTTGCTTCAGGACAAGGCTGTCCGATTTCCAGTGACGGAAACGCAGCTTTTGCCGCCTCGTTGAAAGCAACTATTTTGAGAGCACTGTTGGCAATGTAAAGCAAATTGTCATTTACAGTCGTCATGATCCATCATTCAGATAATAATTTAAGAATATCTAATTAAATTATAACACCTAAATGATGGAAATCAAATTTATAATTTTAATCTTCTCTGTGGTCGAATACGCGTTTGGTCTTCTTTTCGCTGCGAGGAAGGGTTCCAACCGGAACGACAGCAACCTTTGGATTTACGCCGATTTTTGACTTGAAGAGGCTTCCGATTGCTTTTCCTGTCTCTTCAAAACTTACGCGGCCTTCAACTTCAACTGTAAGAACCATAACATCCTTGTTGTTGTCTTCGTCGTGACCGATGGCAATGGAATATTCGCTTGTTGCACCGTCAATCTGCTGAAGGATTTCTTCTACCTGGGCAGGGAACATGTTTACGCCGTGAACCTTGAACATGTCGTCGCTGCGTCCCTTGATGATGTCAAGGCGAGGGTAGCATGAACCGCATGAGCATTTTTCAGGGATGATTCTTGAAAGATCGTGTGTACGGAACCTTAGGAGTGGTGCACCTTCCTTTACCAAAGTTGTGATTACGATTTCACCTTCTTCACCATCTTCCACAGGCTTTCCTGTAGCAGGATCGATGATTTCGATGAAAAGGTAGTCATCCCAGTAATGGATGTATTTTTCCTTCTGACAGTTGATGCCAATTCCCGGCCCGTAGATTTCTGTAAGGCCGTAGATGTCGTAAAGTTCGATTCCAAGCCCGTCCTGGATGCTCTTGCGCATCTTGTCAGACCATCTTTCGCTTCCTATAACACCTTTTTTCAGGGCAACCTTGTCCTTGAGTCCGCGTTTTGTTATTTCTTCGGAAAGCAAAAGGGCATAGCTTGAAGTTGCGCATATAACCGTAGACTGAAGGTCCTGCATCATCTGGAGCTGTTTTTCAGTATTTCCAGGCCCCATTGGAACTGCCATGGCACCGAGTTTTTCACAGCCTGCCTGGAAACCGATGCCTGCTGTCCAAAGTCCATATCCCGGAGTAATCTGGATGCGGTCCTTCTTTGTGATTCCTGCCATTTCATAGCAGCGGGCAAACTGTGTGGCCCAGTCATCAACATCTTTCTTTGTGTAAGGGATGATTACAGGTTTTCCTGTTGTTCCGCTTGAAGAATGGATGCGGACTACATCTTCGTCAGGAACTGCCTGAATTCCAAGAGGGTATGCATTGCGAAGGTCATCCTTTGAGCTGAACGGAAGTTTTTCAAAATCTTCCTGACATGCAACTCCCGTGATTCCCTTTTCGCGGTAGAGTTTTCCGTAGTAGCTGTCTCCTGCAATAAGGCGCTTTACCTGTGCGTCTACAAGTTCAATCTGTTTCTGTGTAAGTTTCATCAATATATCCTTTGTAAATTATGTTTCTTTCTAAAGAAACAGTATAGCAGAGGATTAGGAAATTGCAAGCAACAAAAGTGTGAATGCTTTACATCAAATCCCTGACGGTTCTTCCCTTAAAAAAATCAAAAATCGTCTTGTTGAAATCTTTCCACATTGGAAGGGTTTTGCATTTTGATTCGCCGTCGCATTTTGGTGCACCGTCTTCCAGACAAGCAACCACGGAGAGTGTTCCTTCTGTGACAACGAGGATATCGTAGATGGTGTATTCTTCCGGTCTTCTGATCAATGAATAGCCGCCGCCTTTACCGCTTACACCTTTTACAAGTCCTGCCGTTACGAGCATTTTTACGATGCTTTCAAGATATTTTTTTGAGATGTTCTGCCTTTGGGCAATTGACTCAAGTGAAACCGGCTTGTCTGAATTCTGCAGTGCAAGGTCAATCATCAGTCTGACAGCATATCTTCCTTTTGTTGAAATCATAGGTACCTCTTATGATTGAGTATAGGAAAACTATTGGAAAAAATCAATAATTCCTATTGACATAGTAGGGGAGTGGGTATATATTTCAAGTGTTAAAACCTAGTGAATTGGTAGGAGAAAATGGATTGAAGCCGTTGCAGGCTTTGAGAATGGATTTTATGCAATCAAATAATTGCGATTTCAAAGAAACCACAAAAATTGAAATTTTTAGTGGTCATAATTATACTGTCTAAATAAAATTGGAGAAAACCATGAGCGAAGTAAAATCAAGTGCATTGGAATTGATCGGTGAAACACCGGTGGTAGACATTTCAAGGTATACAAAGTCAGCTGGTGTTGAGGGCGTAAAGATTGTCGCAAAACTTGAATACCTTAATCCGGCTGGATCAGTAAAGGACAGGGTTGCCCTTTCAATGATTGAAGATGCAGAAGCAAAGGGAATCCTTAAGCCAGGTGCGACAATCATCGAACCTACATCCGGAAATACAGGTATCGGCCTTGCTTCAGTTGCAGCTGCAAAGGGATACAAGGCAATCCTTACTTTACCGGACACTATGTCTGTTGAGCGCAGAAACCTCCTTAAGGCTTACGGGGCAGAAATTGTTCTTACCGAAGGCGCAAAGGGAATGAAGGGTTCCATCGAAAAGGCAGAAGAACTGAAGAACGAAATTCCTGGCAGCGTAATCCTCGGTCAGTTTGTAAATCCTGCAAACCCTGCAATCCATAAGAAAACTACAGGTCCTGAACTTTTCAGGCAGCTTGACGGTAAAATTGATTTCTTTGTTGCAGGTGTCGGTACAGGCGGAACTGTCAGCGGAACAGGCGAATACCTCAAGGAAAAGATTCCAGGAGTAAAAATTGTTGCAGTAGAACCTGCCACAAGTCCGGTGCTTTCAAAGGGAACTGCAGGTGCCCACAAGATTCAGGGTATTGGTGCAGGCTTTGTTCCTGAAACTTTGAATACAAAGATATATGATGAAGTAATTGCAATTGAAAATGACGATTCATTTGTGGAAGGAAGACGTTTTGCGCATACAGAAGGCGTCCTTGTTGGAATCTCTTCAGGTGCCGCACTTAAGGCTGCAACTATCATCGCTTCACGTCCTGAAAACAAGGGAAAGACAATCGTAGTTCTTCTTCCAGATTCCGGAGACAGATATCTTTCAACACCATTGTTTGCAGACTGAAAATAATTTTACCTTATATAAAGACTAAAGGCTGCCAGCTGGAAAATGATTTCAACCTGGCAGCCTTTTTTTATGAGTGTGAAAAAAGAAGATGAATTTTACTGATTGATTTTTTTGTAAACAGTCATGCAGTAGGTTTTCTGTTCGCCCTTTTCATTTTCCGTTACATACCAGTAGTCGGTTATAGGAACCAGCCCCGTAATATTCTCTACAGAAATGTTTTCTTCATCTGCAATCATGTTTATGATGTTCAAATAGGAAGCAGTTTTTGCCAGGCTTAAATTCAGTCCTTCTGCTTCAGAGAAATATACCTTTTCGTTTTTTGCAATCTTAAACTTTTTCTTCAAGGGCTTTAGGTTGTTTTCCGTAAGTTCGGAATACCATTTGGGAGCAAAATCCGCACCGTTGGTCATGCCTTTGTAATCAATTACTTCCTCTTCTGCGTGAAGGAAGAAAGTTGAAAGAAAAAATGCTGATGCTATTAAAAATTTTTTCATGTAAATATTTTATATTGTTTTGCAGGAATAAAAAAGGACCGGCTAATTTGTGTTAGTCAGTCCTTTATTTCAACTGTTCAGTTGATCATTACCAAACTGTTGGTTCTGTTTCTGTTTCTGATCCTATAGCTTCTGGAGCGATTGTCTTTGTAAGGCTTGTCATCATAACATCCTTAATTGTCTGTGCTTCAGATGTCTGTTCGTTTTCAAATCCCTTGTCTACGGCACGGCGGATTGATTCTTCGTATGTAGCCTTGTCCATAGCATATACAACATAATAGTTGTAGACAGCTGGATTGTAATCTTTATCCTTCTTAGGCTTCTTAACCTTTGCTGTTCTTGTCTGAATCCAATACTGGTTCTTCTTAACAAGGCCGTTGAGTTCAACGAGGGAAACTACTCTGTCTGCCATGTCGAGAGCCTTGTTGATCTGCGCAGGGTCAGAAGAGTTCATGTTAGCCTGAAGGTCTGTCTTAACAACGCGGCTCAATGCCTGAGCAACTTCAGCGATAACATCAACATTGTCTGTCCATGCCTTTACGAAGTCAAGGTTTGGTCCCTGGCCAAGAATAACGAAGAGCTGCCACTTGTCTTCCGGCAACTTCAATTCTTTAGCAATCTGAGCAGTGTCTCCGTCTACAACATAGTCAACCCATTCAGGGATATCGCGGCCTGTTGATGCGCCCTGCCAGTCCATCTGTTCTACAGGATTCTTGTTTGCCTTTACCTTCTTTGCCTTTGCTGAAATTGATGTACATCCCAATACAGTGATAGTAAGAGCTGCGAAAATAAGTTTCTGTAATTTCATAAAAAAACTCCTTTTTGAGATAATAGTCCCAATGATTTATAATATAATACAAATTTTGAAAAAAAAACGAAATAGGGGTAAAAATTTACCCCAATTTGTATGAAAGGATAAAAAAACTGGACGAATGAATTGCTATTTATACGTCTGGTTTTTGCCGTTTAGAAACAATTACCCCAGTGCCTTTAAATTTATCTCCACAAACTTTGGCTTTACGGAAGCCTTGATTGCATCTTCAACGCTTTCTTTTGTGATGCCTTCAATTCCCTCTTTTACAGCCGCACCAAGAAGAACTGTGTTTACGACTTTTGACGAGCCGAGTTCTGCGCAGATTTTGTCGCTGTCAATTACAACAACTTTTCCGGCAGCCTTGCCCAAGGCTTCAAGCATTGCAGATTCTTCAAAGGATTTTCCTGCAAGAAGGCTTGCCGGCGGTGTCATTATTTTCTTGTTTACGATTACAGTTCCGCCTTTTTTAAGGTATTCAAGGTTGCGTACTGCTTCGCACATTTCAAAAGAAATGATCATGTCTGCTGTTCCGAATGGAATCAATGGTGAAAAGCATTCTTTCCCGATGCGGACATGGCTTGTAACGCTTCCGCCGCGCTGGGCCATACCGATGGTTTCTGCTGAATGAACTGGAAGTCCGCTGGCAATTGCTGCCTGGTCAAGAAGTTTTGCCGCAAGAACAGTTCCCTGTCCTCCGATTCCGCATATCAATATATTTGTCATAGATACCTCAAAATTATTTAATTGCCTTTACAGGACAAACCTGAGAACAAAGTGAACAGCCTGTGCAAAGGGCCGTGTTGATGGTTGCTTTCTTCAGGTCAAAATCAAAGCCAAGGGCAGGACAGCCGGTTTCGTTTACGCATTTTCTGCAGCCGATGCATTTGTCGGACTTTACTTTTGATGCAGGTTTTCTGAACTGCTTGTATTCTTCCTTTGCAAGCAATGCGATGCAAGGTGCCTTGAAGATGATTGCGCTTACGCCTTCGTGTTCGTCGCATTTCTTTACGGCTTCGACGGCTTTCTTCTGGTTGAATGGGTCTACGGTTAGGACGGGTTCAACTCCCATGGCCTTGAGAATTTTTGGAATGCTGATTTTGTCCGTAATGTCATCCATCATTGTCATTCCTGTACCGGGGTGAGGCTGATGTCCCGTCATTGCGGTCGTTGAATTGTCAAGAATACAGATAGTCTGCTTTGCCTTGTTGTAGACGGCATTTACAACGCCAGTGATTCCAGAAGCAAAGAATGTTGAATCCCCGATGAAAGAGAAACAGTGGCGGTCCTTTTCCACATGGTAGAATCCCTGTGCCATCGTGATGTCGGCTCCCATGCAAAGGCAGGTGTCGCACATATCAAGTGGCTTAGCATTTCCCAAGGTGTAGCATCCGATGTCTCCGCAGTAAACTGTCTTCTGTCCCTTCATTGCCTTTTTAACGGCATAGAAAGATGCACGGTGAGGGCAGCCTGCACAGAGAACAGGTGGTCTTACTGGAAGTTCTGGTTTTTCTACAGCCGGCTTTTCTTCCTCTTTCGGAAGGTTGAGGAAACTTGAAATGAATTCCTTTACCAGTTCTACTGAATATTCACCTGCTTCAGTTGTCTTTCTGTCGTACTTTCCGTGGATTGTGCATGAAAGATTTTCAACTGCCTTGATGTGGATGAGGGCGTCTTCAATTACAGGATCAAGCTCTTCAACAACAAGGATGTGGCTCTTTGACTGCATGAATTCAGATGCGAGTTCTGCGGGAAATGGATATGGCGTTCCGATTTTAAGAACAGGGATGTCCTTCTGGCCAAGAAGGGAAAGTGCTTCCTTTACATAGGTGTAGCTGATTCCGCCTGTTGCAATTGCAAGGTTTCCGTCGCCGCCTTCAATCTTGTTGAGTTTTGATCTTGAAAAATCATCAGGAAGAACATTTGTGTTTCTTTCAAAAATGATCCTGTGGTTCATGTATGAAGTGCGGGGAAAAATTACCCAGCGCTGTGTGTTCTTTTCAAAACCTGGAACTTCCCTTGCTTTTGGGAGTTCCGGAATTTCCATGCTGGCATACCCGTGGTCAACTCTTGTTGTCGGACGGAACAAAACCGGTGTGGAATACCTTTCTGAATATTCAAAGGCTTCCTGAATCATTGTGAAAGCTTCTTCTGGACTTGAAGGGTCGAATACAGGCAGTTTGGAAAATTCTCCGTAGCGTCTTGTATCCTGTTCCGTCTGGCTTGAGATTGGACCCGGGTCATCTGCGGAAACGATTACCATTCCGCCTTTAACGCCCACATAAGCAAGGCACATTACAGGATCGCCCGCAACGTTAAGCCCTACCTGCTTCATTGTGACTAGGGTTCTTGCCCCTGCATAGCTTGCACCAGCCGCAACTTCAACAGCAGCTTTTTCGTTTACAGACCATTCAACGTAGGTGCCAGTCTCCTTTCTGTGTTTTGCAATGTATTCAATAATTTCAGATGAAGGAGTTCCCGGGTATCCTGAAACAAGGTTGACTCCAGCTTTAAGGGCTCCTAAGGCGATTGCCTGGTTTCCCATTACCATTTGTGATGACATTAATTACCTCAATATATAATTGTTCTATCATAATATTATAAATAAAGGCGTTTTTTTACAATGGAACTGAAAATAAATGAGGCCCCAGTTCTTGTGAACTGAGGCCCCGTCAGCAAATTAAATGGATCTGTTTCGGTCTAGATTATCATTTAGGTGTGTACTTGATGTAATCGTAGTAAGCGCATTTTTCACCTGAATACCAGAAGTGGTTGAGCCATGAGTCAACGCCTGTTCCTGACCAAAGGTTAACCATAATCTGCATTGAATGGCTTGGCATCTTCTTTCCGTATGGTGCGTTCATTCCTGTGTAAAGGAAGAATGATGTTACGAGACCGTCACCCTTTGCGGCAATCATGTTTGTTTCAAAAGTTCCGTAAGAGAAAGTATTGTTTGTTCTGTATTCACCGCTTGAGTAAGGTCTGTTGTGGCTGGACCTGTTGTTGAGCTTGAGGACAAGTTTTCCGTTCTGAAAGTAGGCATTGTCAGGAATGAATCCGCAGTTGAACATTCCGCCGTTTGTCCAGTTTGCCTTGTTGAAAACACCGGTGTTGTAGTAGTCCAGTGGATTCCAAAGGCTCCAGTTCTGAACGCCGCGTGTTTCCATTTCAGAATCAGCAGGGGTAGCAGAAATTGCTTCTTCTGATACATTTTTACAGCCGGTTAAAATAGAGAGTGTCAAAGTCATGCAGAATAAAACCGAAAGATTTACATTTGCATTTTCATTTTTAGTATTCGCTCGACACTTGAATTGATTCGTTCCATTGGAATTGTTCCATTCTCAACGCAGTCCACAAGATAATCAAAAGTATTTGTATAATTGTGTGGCATCAGGATTATGTCGCAGCCAGCATTTATTGCCATGACCGCAGCATCAGTGCTTTTATAGTATTTGCTTATGGCATTCATGCCCATGGCGTCCGTTATTACAACTCCATTAAAACCTAGTTCTCCCCTGAGCCTTTCCGTAATCCATGTCCTGGAAAGTGTTGCAGGCAAATTTTCGGCGACTGCATTTGGCGTTCGGATATGCGCAATCATGACCATGTCTGTGCCCGCATCTATTCCGGCTTTGAAAGGAATCATTTCGCATGCTTTCAGTTCTTCCCAAGTTTTGTTGCTTACTGCGCTGGCAGTGTGGGTGTCGGCAGTGGTGTCTCCGTGTCCTGGAAAATGCTTTATGGATGTAAGAATCTTTGCCCTGTGAAATCCCTTTATGCTTGCCTTCACCATTTTTGCAGCTGTCTTTGAATCCTTTGAAAAAGCCCTGTTGCCTATGACGGTGTTTTCTTCGTTGGTCCAGATGTCTGCAACGGGTGCAAAGTCTGCGTTGAATCCATATCCTGAAAGGTATGAGCCGATGAAGAAAGAATTTTCAAAAGCTTTTTTTTCTGTTCCCGTTTCAAGGGCAGGCGGAAGATTTTCAATGCCGAAATTTTCATTTTTTGCAATGCGGGCAACACGGCCGCCTTCTTCGTCAATGGAAACCATCAATGGAATCTTTGAAGCTGCTTTGAAATCTTCTATGAGTTTTTTTGTTTGTTCTGCAGTGTCTATGTTCTTCCCAAAGAGAATGATGGTTCCTGCTGGATACTGAAGAAAGTTTTCCTTCATCTTTTCTGACATTGTTACGCTTGAAGGAATTCTTCCCTTATCAATCTGTTCCTGTGTTAGTGTAAAGTCAAAATTTTCCGGAACTACGGCAATCATCTGACCGATTTTTTCGCGGATGGACATGGTTTCGATAAGAAGAGCAATGTCATTTTCTTTTTGCGAAGAGTCTTTTGAGATTTTAGTAGATGTACACCCTGTCAAAACAAGGCATGCCAAAAAAAAGAACAGCCGTCTCATAGTATAATTCTAATACGCTATGACACGGCTGTCGACATTATGTGTTTTTATATTTCTGCTTAGTTATCGTTCTTGATTGCGTTGGCTGCTGTACGGCCAGAAACGAAGATTTCAACGATAGCGTTGCCACCAAGACGGTTACCGCCATGGATTCCGCCAGTAACTTCACCGGCAGCATAGAGTCCAGGAATTACGGCTCCCTTCTTGTCCAGAACGTGGCGGTCAATGTCTACTGCAAGCCCACCCATTGTGTGGTGTGTTGATGGAGCAAGAAGGCGAACCTTGAGTTTAACTCCATCAAGCTTGTATGTAGAAGCATCAAAGCGTCCGTTTTCATCGCGGTCTGCCTGTCCGATAAGGCGTGACCAGCCTGTCTTAGGTACTGCAAGCTGGTTTTCTGTTCCGCTCATAAGGGCTTTGTCGTATTCTTCGATTTCCTTTCTTACGTCTGCTGCATCACAGGCAAAACCAAGTTCCTTGAAGAGGTCTGCAAGCTGATCTACTGTTCTTGTGTACTGGCGGTTCTTGATGTCTGATTCCCAATCACCCTTTCCAGGAACACCGTATGGATAAGGTCCAGGAATTGCCTGGTCGCTGTTTGCAATTTCAATAACAACACCCTGAACGCCTTCCTTTTCGATGCCGTTTGCAAATTCACCGATGGAAAGGACATCGCGCTCACCAGTTTCGTTTACATAGCGTTTGCCTGTATTTGGATTGAGGTAAACTGCATAGTTTCCCCCACCGAAAGCAAGCTGGCCGTTGTCGATCCAGGAAATCGGCATGAGCTGTGTGTATTCCATGCCCGTAGAAGCAGCTCCTGCTTTTTCTGCCATTGCAATACCGTCGCCCATAAGGGAAGAGCGGTTTGTTGTCTTTGTCTTGTCTGTGATGGCCCCTTCCTTCCAGTACTTGTTTGCTTTCTTGACAAGAGGAATGTTGGCTGCGGCTCCTCCTGTTGCAATTACAACACCCTTCTTTGCGTGTGCTGTAACTTCTGTTCCGTCAAACATGACTGCCTTGACGCCGGTGATTCTTCCGTTTTCATAAATGAGTTCCTTTGCGTCTGTGCGGCACATGATTTTGTTTGCTGGATTAGAAAGAACTGTCTTTCTTGTTGGTGCAAAGTAAGCTGCCCACTGTGCTGTATCAGGGATTCCGTCTCCGTCTGCATCGTAAGGTTTCTTTACAAAATCGTTTTCGCGGTTCCAGAGGGCACCTACGATTGTAGGCTGAATGTCTTCGATGAACTGTGCACCCTGTGCTTCGAGCCATGGCTTAAGGTCCTGACCGTCGCGGATGAACTGGCATACCAGATCATAGTCACCGTAGATCCATTCCTTCCAGTCAGCAGAAGGTCTGAGCCCTCCGTAGTATGTCTGGAAAATGTGGAGGTTTACAGTAGAGAAGAGTGTAAGGGCACCTTCGTTGATTCCTGAATCAAGCTTTGGCTGTGCCCATGCAAGGTACTTTGCAATTTCATTCTTGAGGTTGCGGAGAACAGGGAGATATTCCTGATGAACACCGTGCCTTGAAAGATGGTCGATGTCACCTGCAACGAACCAGTCCTTTGCATCCTTTGCATCAAATGGCTTTTCATCCCATTCAAGAATTGTCTTGAGTACTGTGATGTTTCCGTTAGCCATCTTAACCTTGTTGTATGATTTCCCGTCTACTGGATATACACCTGTTGCAGCATCTGGATTTGATTCTTCCCAGCAGAGGTAAGGCATTGCAGACTGGAACTGTCCGCCTGAAACTACAGTGTTTCCACCGAGTTCAGCGTTCTTTTCGATTACGAGAACTGTGTCTCCGTTCTGTGTAGCCTGTGCTGCCGCCGCAATACCAGCACCGCCGCCACCGATTACAACAACATCGTAAGTTCCTTCAATCGGAGCCTGAGGCTTGTGAACTACCTTGTTCTTCTTAAAGCCTTCAAGGTCAGAAACTTCTGCCTGTTCAGCGGCAAGGGCAAGTGCCTTCTTTACTGCGGCAGATGTGAATGTTGCACCTGATACTGCATCGATTCCGGAACCGCAGGCTTCCTTTGCATCTTTGAAGAGAATGTCGAAAGCTGGAGTACCAACATGGTTTGTTTCCTTTGAGGATTTTACGGCAATGTTTGTGATTGCGCTGTCTGAGAATTCAACTTCGAGGGTAACTGGACCGGCATAACCTTTTGCAGTTGCTGTGTAAGTTCCGGCTGTAAATGTTACAGAAACATTTTCGTGTGGAACCAAGACACCTGTATCTTCGAAATCGGCCTTTGCAAGAGCAGCTGAAACTGCGTTCTTGATTGCAGTGGAAGTGATTGTACATCCGGAGATGGCGTCAACCTGGGCGCTCTGATATTTGACGATATCCTTTGGAAGGTCATTGATTGCAGGGTCGGAAATACCGGGTGTTTCCTTGTGGCTTGCAATCTTTACGTCTGCGATTTTTCCGTCTTTCATTGCAACGCGAACAGTAACATCACCGTTCATCCCCTTTGCTTTTTCAGTAAAGACAGAACCTGAATTTCTGCCCCCGGCGATAAATCCGACGGCAACTGCTGAAGCAAGAATAAATGCTCCAAACTTGATTTTTAAAACATGTTTTGCTTTCATAGTTGAATGATATTTGTTAGTGGGGTTTTATGCAATAAATAAGAGAAATAAAAAAGGACTTGAAGCATATGTCCAAGTCCTTTCAGAATGGTATGGATGATTAATTGTTAACCAATCAATGCGTTCATGGCCTTTACAAATTCAACCGGGTCTTTAATTTCCTTGCCGCTTACAAGGAGAGACTGGTCAAGGAGAACTTCTGAAATGTTCTTTACCAGTTCTTCCGAAGCATCGCCTTCAAGCTTCTTTACGATAGGGTGGTCGGCATTTACTTCAAGGATTGGCTTGACCATGCTTTCTCCTCCCTGTCCCATGGCGCGCATCATGCGTTCCATCTGGATGGAAGGATCGTTTTCGTCGATTACTACGCAGGCTGGGCTGTCTGAAAGTCTCTTTGAAAGAACAACATCCTTTACGCGGTTTTCAAGAGCCTTCTTGATCTTATCCTGTACAGGCTTGAATTCTTCTTCCTTCTTCTTTGCTTCTTCCTTGTCGATTCCAAGTTCTTCGTCGCTGCCAGAGCGGTTTACATCCTTGAGTTCGTAGTCCTGGTACTTACCGTATGCAGGAATTACGATGTCGTCGATGTCGTCTGCCATGATGAGTACTTCAAATCCCTTCTTTTTATATGCTTCAAGAAGTGGAGATGCACGGAGGTTCTTTTCGTCTGTACCTGTAATATAGTAGATTGACTTCTGGTCAGCCTTCATGCGGCCAACATAGTCTGCAAACGAAGTCCACTTGTCGTCACCGGTTCCTTCTTCTGCTGTAGACTTGAAGCGAACGATTTCTGCAATTTCATTGCGGTTGCTAAAGTCTGAGTAAAGTCCTTCCTTGAGAGGGCGGTTGTAGTTCTTTACGAATGCAAGGAACTGTTCAACCTTTGCTTTCTCTTCGTCTGAACGGTCAGCTTCTGCCTTTGCACAGGCTTCTTTTCCTGCATCAACAATTTTTTTGAATTCTGCAAGAAGCTTCTTTACGGACTGAGTCTTGATGTTTTCAAGGATGCGGTTCTGCTGGAGAATTTCACGGCTGACATTCAATGGAAGATCTTCAGAGTCGATTATACCGCGAACAAAGCGGAGGTATGATGGCAAAAGCTCGCGGTCATCGTCAGTGATGAAAACACGCTTAACATAAAGCTTTACGCCGCTCTTATAGTCTGCCTGGTACATGTCGAAAGGTGCATTCTTTGGAACATAGAAAAGTGTAGTGTACTCCTGTGTACCTTCTGCGTGTGTGTGAACATGCATCAAAGGATCGTCGTAGTCGTGAGAAATTGACTTGTAGAACTCGTTGTAGTCTTCCTTCTTGAGTTCAGACTTTGATTTCTTCCAGAGGGCATTGGCGCTGTTTACCTGTTCAACCTTATTTTCGCTTCCTTCTGGTTTTCCGTCCTTGTCGTACTTTGTCTGTGTGTAGTGGAGGTAGATAGGGAATGCAATGTGGTTTGAATACTTCTTGATGAGTTCTTCAACCTTCCAGCGTGATGCGTAGTCTTTTGAATCTTCGTTAAGGTGGATTTCGATGGCTGAACCGACAGTCTCTGCCTTGTCAAAGCCGTATGTGCAGTATGCTTCGTTCTTAAAGTCGATTTCTTCAATTTCGTAGGAGTTTGTTCCGTCAGATGACCAGTGCCATACCTTTCCGTCGCCGCCGGCCTTGCGTGTGTAGACATCAATGTGCTTTGCAGCCATAAATGCAGAGTAGAAACCAACACCAAACTGACCGATCAAATCGTTGCTTGAAGAACCGCTTTCTGAAAGATGTTCGATGAAAGCCTTTGTGCCGGAACGTGCGATTGTACCAAGGTTGTTGTTCAAGTCATCTTCGTCCATACCGATACCGCAGTCCTGGATTGTAAGGATATTCTTGTCTTCGTTGAATGTAATGTCGATTTTTGGGCTGAATGTAAGGGACTTGTACTTGTCGTCAGATACAGTAAGGTACTTGAGCTTGTCCAAGGCATCCGAAGCGTTTGAAACGATTTCGCGAAGGAAAATTTCCTTGTTTGAATACAAGCTGTGGATGATAAGCTTCAAAAGTTGATTGACTTCTGTCTGAAATTCATGTTTTGCCATTTATATACTCCTGTGTATTATGTGTGCATGTGTCGTCAAGTTTGCGTAATGCAACAACTTTACCCGACATTTCTCATCAAGTATTTCAATAAATATAGAAAAAAAATAAAAAAAATACAAATCGAACGAAATCATAGGGGTCTGTCCCCGTTGTTCGGGGTCTGTCCCCGTAGTTCAATGTACAAAATATCAATTTACAACTGATTTTTTTCAATATATAATGGATAGCATGGCAACAACTTCAAATATTCTGACACTTTTAAAGTACAACTTGACAAAATCTAAGACAAGCATGCTGGAATACAGCCAGTTTGCGGACTACATCCACCGTTATGCTCAGCACCATATTGAGGAAAATCCTGATTTGGTTGCATATTGCAGTGCAGACTACAAGATGGTGCTGGAAGCGGAACTTAAATCCCTTGTTGCCGACAAGCAGGTGGCAATTGTTTCCATAAGAAACAAGGACTTCCTTTGCTGTGTTCCATATTTCATCGAAAAGTACAACGAGATCCTTACCAGCATTGAAACAAATCCACTTGTACCTTTCCCAAATGTAAACGAACTTCCAAAGCAGATTCCTCACGACATTCTTACAAAAGTAGAACCTGATGAAATTGTCTATAAGCGCCTTGAAAAGGAAGAACTTGATGACAAGAAGCTTTACTGCATTGTATTCGGTAAGACTTTCCCTGCGCTCCTTTATCCTTCAAGCTACCCGATGGAACGTTTGGTTCAGCTTTGCTTGAAGAAGATTCAGGAACTTTTGCACAAGGAAGAATCTCATGATTACTTCCTTAAGAAACTTACAATTTCAAATCCTGGAAAGGAACTTTCAATAAAGAACTTCTTCTCTCAGTTTGTTCAGAATCCTCAGCAGGCCCTTGATGTCCTCAAGACAGGCGGAGATACCTTCTACTATTGGAGCCAGATGTGCTACTTCCTCAAACAGGATTATACAAAACTCAAGGATTTTACACCGGAAGACATTTCAATCCTTCAGTCTGTTGCCATAATCGAAGTTGCAACATCATTCCACAAGTCAAAGACTCAGGAACGCCTTGCACAGGAGGCTGCTTTCGAACAGCTTGACCTTCTTATGAAGAATCCTCCTTACTACCATAATTATGCTGATATAGTGAAGATGAAGGACAAGAACGGCATTCCTCTTCTCGGTCAGTATAAGGAAGATCAGCTTAAGGAACATTTGAAGATCAAGACAACTGAAGCTCCAAACAATCAGCTTCCTGATCTTTTGATTTTCAAGGTGACAAACGATACCGGATATTACATCTACAAGGAAAGGGTTATTCCCCTTATCCTTCGCCTGGCCAATGACATTCGCGTTCTTGTTCGCGAAGCCCTGATCAAGAGCTGGTATCACAAGCTTCTTGAATATGAAGTTCTTCCAGAAATGCGAGAAAATGTTGCCTTTGAAAACTGTCTTGAACATGAAGTAATGGCAGTAGAACCGATTCTCCATGCATTGCTTGAGTCACCTTTCCTTCCGGTGGTTTCCATGGAAGATCAGACTCCGGGTCACATTGCCCTCTACAAAGACAACGAAAGGATTCCATACAGCGAAATTCTTATGGTTAGCCGTCAGGAAATCCTGGCTGATGCTAAGCTAAAGTTGCCATTTTGGTATTCCATCCCTGTCATTTCCCTCATCCTCAAGCTTATTTTCCGCAAGCCAAAGGGCAAGAAAAAGAAGGTTAAGAAGTCCGTGACTCTTGAAGCTCAGGAAGAAATCAAGGCAAAAGAAAAGGAAGAATTCCGCAAGCGCGATGAAGACGACAGCGTTGATCCTTTGAAGTCTCGCCGCCGTGCTCTCCGTAAGGCCGCCATGGATCTTGAATCCCAGTTTGTTCCGGAAAATTCTACGCTTGATCGTGAACTTGCCGGTATCATGCACGACTGGAATGATAGAATTGGTAAGGAAAATTATGAAAACCTTGGTGAAGATGTAAATTCTCTTATCCGTGACTATCTGCGCAAGGTTCTCCGCACTCTCAAGGCCGGTGATTTCAATGCAGAAAGAATCACTCACCTTGCAGAGGCTCTCGTAGATACACCGAGCATGATGAAAATAAAGAATCATCCTGCCCTGAAAAAATATGTGGAATTGTACATCCTAAAGATTGTAAAAAATCTTCCCTCCAACTAAAATGGGCGGTGCAAAACACAAGTTAAATATTCGGTAACTTTTATAGGTTTCATTCATTTTTTCTAATAAGGAGGCGTATATGGACGGTGGCAGTAGTTCCGGTTATCACCAATGTTTGACAAACCCAATACGCCTCATTTTTTTTGTGGGTGTGATTCACAGGCAGCGTTGTCCCGTTGCCTTTCCGGAGAAAAAAGATGATTACATACTGGCAGCAGGAAAACGGAAGACTTGTTAAAAAGGATGAAGAAGAAATTGATAGCGGAAGAAACACATGGGTGGATGCCCGCTGTGTTACTCGCGACGATATAAAGGAACTTGAAGAGAAGTTCGGTGTAGAACAGGAAAATCTTCTTGACTTCCTTGACCCCGACGAACTTTCCCGAATCGAAAAAAATGAAGACGAAAATTACATTGTTACAATCATCAGGCTTCCTGTATTTTCACCGAGTGACGATGTAAGTTATTTTACGGCCCCTTTGGGCATCATCATCAAGGACAGGTTTTTCATCACCATCTGTTGGACTGACTGCGAAGTTCTCAAGGACTTTGCGGCCAACCGTGTAAAAGAACTTTCGTTGAAAGACTTTCCTGCATTTACAATCAGATTCATGGCCCGTGCAGACATGATGTTCCTTAGATACCTTAAGGAACTTAACCGCCGTACAACTTCAATTCAGAATGAAGTTATGCGTTCAGTACAGAACCAAGAACTGGTTCAGCTGCAGAACATTCAGAAATCCCTGGTTTACTTTACTACTTCCCTTAAGTCTAACCAGATGCTTTTGGAAAAGTTCCGCAAAACCAGGATAATCAAACTTGATGAAGAAGACCAGGATTGGATTGATGACGTTGAAATCGATAACCGTCAGGCTCTTGAAATGGCAGATACATATACTCAGCTCATGGCCCAGACAAACGATACTTTGACTTCCATCATTTCCAACAACCTGAACATTGTAATGAAGAAGCTTGCAATCCTTAACCTTGTTCTCATGGCACCAACCTTGATTACAAGTTTCTATGGAATGAACGTAAAGCTTCCGTTTGAAAATACAGGAAAATGGGCAGTGGTAATTGTTACTGTATTATGTCTTGTGTCCATTTTCATAACCAACGCTTTCCTGAAGCTCAGTGACAAACCTGTGGAAGCTACAATCAGAAAGAAGACTTCCCTGAAACAGAAGCAGGCCGAAAGAAAGCAGAAGAACTATCTTAAGAAGCAGGACAAGATAGCGGAAAAGAGAGGTAAGAAATAATGAAAAGAACCATAGGAATTCTTGCGGTTTCTGCATTTGTATTGATGACCTCGTTTGCACAGCAGAGACCTGTAAATGAAAGGCGAGAAGTAAATCGCGTTGAAAGAAAGGCTCAGAAGAAAACTCCAAAGGCTGTGTCAAAAAGATATCCTGATCTGGAAATGGTGGAAATCCTTTCGACAAATACGGAATTCACAATTGGAGAAAAGTCACAGACTGTTTCTGCAAAAAGAACAGTGCGTCCTTATTCCATCAACAGATATGAAACAACCTACAGGCTTTGGCATAATGTTAGAATTTGGGCGGAACGCAATGGGTATGTTTTTTCAAATCCAGGTCAGGAAGGCAATGGAGGACGTAGAGGTGCATTACCTTCAAGGAAAGATTCTCTTCAGCCGGTAACAAACATCAACTGGTATGATGCAATCGTATGGTGCAATGCCTTTTCCGAAATGGACGGAAGAAATCCATGCTATACCTACAAGGGGGAAGTAATTCGCGATGCTACTGACACGGCTGTGTGTGACCTTTCAAAATGTGATTGGAATCAGAACGGCTATAGATTGCCTTCCGAAGCAGAATGGGAATACGCTGCAAGAAAGACGCCAGGGAAACTTCAGTCAGATTTGCTTGCAAGCGGTCAGGTAAATGCCAACGGTGATGATGATGAATCAGTAGAACCAACAAGCCTCGGCTGGATATCTGACAACAGCAAGGAAACTCATTCAGTAGGAACAGCCTTAGCAAACGGTGCAGGACTTTTTGACATGACCGGCAATGTCCTTGAATTCTGTTGGGATTGGCAAGCAAGTTATGATGTCCAGCAGTTAGATATCCATCAGGCTGGTCCTGAGTTTGGAAGCGAAAGGGTAATGCGAGGCGGTAGCTGGAATCAGTACACTATGTTTTACGGGGCAGGGGACAGATATTCCTTTAACCCAAGCGAATTCTACAACTACTTTGGATTTAGGATTGCCGTATCTGCAGAATAAACCGTTGGATAATAATGGAATCAGAAGATCGAGTAGAACTTTATACAAGAAGACTTTCCCGTGAGTTCAATCTTTCAGAAGATTATGAAGGCAGGCACTACACTATGGTTGCTGAAAAATCTGGAGAAAATGCAAAAGCCCTTGGAAAATCTGAACTCGTGAAAACAGTCCTTCTGGTTTCGAAGGTTCCTGAAAATGGAAGTGATGATTTTGTTCAGTCTGAAATTGAAAAAATACCTGAGTCTGCTCTTTCTGGTTTCAGGAACATTTCAAAAAACAAAACTACGTTTTTTACAAGGGTGTTTTTAATGAAAAAAATTCCCTTTGATCTCATTCAAAAAGCAAGGAACTTTGATTTCTGCCGCTCTGAACAAGGGGCATTCAATTACATCGTTCATGCGGGAATCATTCTTGTGGATCTTTCCAGCACCATGCTCTATTCCAGCAAGGCCGCTGCTGAATTCTGCAAATTCTTTAAAATCATAGTTCCTGTAGAAACAAAAGAAGGCGAAGGGGAAAAAATCGATCTTTAGGAATTCTTTCCCAGTATTAAATTCAGTCATGTTTTCTATTTGGTAAAAAAATACAAATCCTGTTGTTGAGGCAGTCAATTTTAAGGAAGTTAGGAATAAGGCATAGAAAGATATTTGTGTGATTGAATTAATTGCAATATGCCGTGTTCTTCAAAATTTTGGAGTAAAGGATTTACCCGCTTTTGCGCATAGATTATAAGGCGGAATTCTTTGCAAATTTATCTCGTCCTGCCTGTATTTAGTATTTTTTTCACCCTATACAGTGCTAAATATAATAAATTTACCACCTTATAAGGTGAATTATTCTTGAATTTTCCTTTTTTGAACAATATAATTACCCCATGAGCATAAATAAGGACAAAGTGAAGGAAGTGATTCTCGAAAATCAGAGGTTCGTGCAGTCTGTGCATCTGGTTCGCCGCAGCATAAAAATCCAGCCGAACTTCAACTATATTTTTGTGGGAATACGGCGCGCCGGCAAGTCATTTTATATGTTCCAGTGCATTCATGACCTGCTGGCAGAGGGGCATAAAATAGAGGAAATTCTTTACTTCAACTTTGAGGACGATCGCCTTGACGGAATTGAGCTTGCCGACCTTGACCTGCTTCTGCAGTGCTACGGCGAGATGTTCAGCCACAAGCCTTTTGTTTTCCTTGACGAGATTCAGAATGTCGTAGGCTGGGAAAAATTCGCACGCCGGCTGGCGGACAACAAGTATTCGGTTTTCATCACCGGAAGCAATGCCAAAATGCTTTCCAAGGAAATGGCAACCGTTCTTGGCGGAAGATTTCTTGTTCAGAACGTTTTCCCGTTTTCGTTCGCAGAGCATCTTTCCCTGAAGGGAATCAGCACGGATCCTGTTTCCCTTATCCGCGGCAAAAATGAAATCGTGCGAGAATTCGAGACGTATTTTTACAACGGCGGACTTCCTGAACTTCACTATGCGCAGGGAGCGGAAAAGCGACTTTGGCTCAGCAACCTTTACAACAAAATCTATTTCGGCGATTTGATTTCGCGCTACAAAATCAGGAACGAGAGAGCCGTCAAGCTTCTGATAAAAAAAATCGCAGAAAGCGTAAAGCAGCCCTCATCGTACACAAGACTTGCGAATATCGTCTCGTCGTGCGGAACAAAGGTCAAGGCGGAAACGGTCGCGGATTATCTGAACTATGCGGAAGAAGCGAGGCTTGTCTTTCATGCGGAAAATCTTTCAGCAAGGCTTTCGGAACGTGAATCCGTCAAAAAATATTACATAACGGACAACGGAATTCTGAACCTCTTTCTGACCGACCCGAACACTTCACTTCTGGAAAATCTTGTGGCGGTAACGCTTTTGAGGAGCGAAACCGAATTCTGCTTTTACCGCTCTGCCGACTGCGAGGTTGATTTTGTTCTGCCGGAAGAAAAAACCGCTATTCAGGTCTGCTACAGCCTTTTCGATGACGAGAAAAAAAAACGCAAATTTTCCGCCCTGCATTCATTGGACAGACGCTACGAGCTGAAAAACTGCCTTGTGATTTCAAAGGATGCGGAGGAAACTGCCGAATACAAAGGCACGCAGATTAAAATTCTTCCTGCCTGGAAATGGGTTCTGGAAAAACATAATTGAACGGATTTACAGCGCCTCAAGCAGCGGGGAGATTTCCTTGTTTGTCATGCAAAAATGATATTAATCTTTAGGGCATGAAACGACTCTCTGTTGAATTTTAATTATCTCTTCATAATGTGTTAAATTTGGTTATCAAGAAAATATATTGGAGAAGTTATGAAAATAACGGACTGGTCTAAAGAAATTCAACAGGGAGCATTTGTTTCTAAAAAGCCAACTTATAGTGTTGGTGAATATTTTAAGTTTTATAAGGAATTACTACAGAAGCCATGAAAAAGATTCTGGAATATGCTCTCAGCACAAGAGATGTAAAAGTAATTGCGGGAACATTTGCAGTAGAAAATTTTGGAAGCCGCAGAGTAATGGAAAAACTTGGCATGACTTATCTTGAAGATACTGAATACACAAAGTTTGATGATTCTGAAACTTTTAAGGTCCAGACTTTTTTCAGAAAGTTTTAACTGATTGCTGAAGTACAAAATTAGAAGAGGTTGCAATGTCTTAGAGCAGATTATGGCTTATGGTAATTTTATGTGTTATAATAATTTTATGAATACATTGACTTCTTCAGTAACAAATTTAACCGATGATAAAGATTTAATAAGATGGGATACTAAATTTGCACTTGGGATTCCTATTATTGATGAGCAGCACAAGCATCTTGTGGAACTGTGTAACAAAGTTTATACAGAAGTTTTGGCTAGCCGTTTAAAATACGAGAATGACAAAAATGCTCAGTGGCAGAATGCTATGGCTGGAACCTTAAAAGAATGTGTTAATTATGTAGCAACTCACTTTTCCAATGAAGAAAAAATAATGAAACTTGTTGGTTACGAGCAATTTTCAGAACATAAAAACAGACATGATGAATTTACAAAAAAAGTTTTAGAAACTGCAAAAGGTTTCGAATCAATGGATTTTTCAGATGCCATTAAGTTCTGTAAATTTCTTTATGAGTGGATTCTTTCCCATATTGCTCATGAAGATAAACTTTATGTAAAGAAAGTATTGGAATACAAAAAAATTTAATCATAATAATGCGCTGATTTCGCCAGCGAATGTTCAATAAAATGAGTGCGTGAAACAACATAGAAAAAGGAGCAGATTTAAGGGAGGCCACTGAAAAAGGTGTCAAAAATGTCATTATCGGGCTAGACCCGATAATCTATTTCTTTGTAATACAACGATTTACAAAGGTGTTAATCTTTTTCTCGCATAAACTCAATGAACTTTGCTGTAGCCGCATTCATTGGAATGTTCTTTTTCCAGGCGACTACGGTTCTTGCAGTCAATTTAGGTTTAAGAGGAATTACTTTAATTCCAGGAAAGGCTTTAATCATATCTGTTTCTATACTTAAAGATATTCCAATACCCTTGGAAACCATGACGGCGGAGTTGGAGTTCAGATTGTGACTTGCCACAATATCCAGTTTTGTTGTGTCTGTTCCTAACCAGGAAGAAAGCTCGTTTTTAACAATGCATCGTCTTGGAAGGATGAATTTTTCATTCCGTAAATCTGATGGGGAGATTGTTTTTTTCTTCGCAAGCTTTGATTCAGCAGGTATCATTGCACACCAGTTTTCTTTGACTGAAAGTCTGAAATAATTGTAACGGTCAATCTCTATTGGCTCCAGTAAAAGCCCAATGTCCATGAGGCCCTTATCCATCTGATCTTTGATGATGTCACTTGTTGTGGTCTGGAAATCGAAGGCTACCTTTGGATGGAGCTTCTGGAATTCCGCCATTTTTGTTGCAAGAAAATCAACGGACCGTAGTTCGCCTCCACCTAAGGAAATTGTGCCTTCCAGTTCTTCGGAATCCTGCATAATTTCTTTTTCAGTTTTGTTAATGAGAGAAAGAATTTCCTCTGCCCGGCGCTTAAATAAAAGTCCTTCTTTTGTAAGTGTAATTTTTCTGGGACCCCGTTCAAATAAAATTACGCCTAAATCTTTTTCAAGATCGGAAATCTGGCGGCTAACTGTTGGCTGGGTTACATGCAGAACTTCGCAGGCAGCGGTAATTGATTCTTCATTTGCAATGGCGAGGAAATAGGTTAGGACCTGGAAATTTACTCTCATGTTTATATTTTAACATAATTATAGAAAAAAGGCATATAAAACCATTTGAAATAAGTATTTGCTATATCATTTTGCGGGAAATATAATTATGATGATCGGGAGGTTAATTATGAAAAAATCACTGCTTACACTTTTACTTGGAGGTCTATTAATGGCATCAACTTATGCAAAGACGGTCGTATGCTACTTCAGCTGTACAGGAAATACAAAAGCACTTGCCGAAACTGCAGCAAAGGCCTTGAATGCTGACCTTTTTGAAATAATCGAGGCACAGAATAAGCAGAGGTTCCAATGAAATATGCAAAGCTAGGAAAATCAGATTTGACTGTATCCCGTATTTGCATGGGATGCATGGGCTTTGGAGATTCTTCAAACGGGCAGCATGGATGGACGCTGGATGAATCTGCCTCAAGGGAAATCATAAAATATGGTCTGAAGAATGGAATAAATTTTTATGACACTGCAATTGCATATCAGAACGGAACAAGCGAGCAATTTGTTGGACGTGCTTTGCGTGATTTTGGCAAGCGTGATGATTTTGTGATTGCAACAAAGTTCCTGCCAAGAAGCCAGGAAGAAATTGAAAAGAATGTAAGCGGACAGAAACATATTGAAAACTCTCTGAACCAGAGTCTTAAAAATCTTGGGCTGGATTATGTTGATCTTTACATCTATCACATGTGGGATTATCACACTCCCATGGAAGAAATCATGGAAGGTCTCCATGAGGTCGTAAAGGCGGGTAAGGCTAGGTATGTAGGAATTTCAAACTGCTTTGCATGGCTCCTTACAAAAGTTACTTCTCCTGTTGTTGGAGCAACAAAAAGGTCCCATGTGGATGGGGCTGTTAAAGCTGTTGATTTAGTTCTGAGCGAAGGAGAAATCGATTGTCTTGAAGAGTTGTATGTACCTCATGCTTTGGCAGGCGTTATGGCACAGAATGGAAAACAGATGGCCGGAAATGTAGTGTAGGAAAAATGAAACTGTTTGAGGGAAAGACTTTTTGAGGTTTGCAAAAGGAAAGAAGGGAAAAAAATATATTCGGCAAGGTGTTTAAATTTACAATGTACTTTCTTGTGCTCATTGCAGTTTTTTTTGCCTTCTATGAAACTCAAATTTACTATTACCTTTTAATTATTGGAAACTGGAAAATGGCGGCTTCTAATATTGTAGTTTCAATTGATGAATATATGGGAATTACTGCTGGAATTATTAGTGCCTATCATCTGATAAAGTCTTCGAACCTTTCATCTTCCTGAACATGTAGATGAAAGTTGGAATCAATACCAGATCAGCACCAATCCATGCCAGAACTTCAGCATAAAGAATCCCGTTTGAGCCGATGAAGATAGGAAGAATCAGTGAGCTTCCGGTTCTCATTACAAATTCCATTATGCCGGAAATCATAGGAATAAATGTGTTTCCAAGTCCTTGGATTATGCTGCGGGTAAGCCACAATAGATACAGGATAGGCAGGAAAGTGCTCATAAGCCTTAGGTATCTGTAGGCAGTTTCCATTACCAATGCACCATTTGCATCACTTTCAGAAACAAAAACTGTGAGTATTGATTTCCCAAAAAGAATCATGATGGCTGCAATTATTACGGAACATGTCAAACTTAAGGTCATTCCGCTTTTTGTTCCGGATTTTATTCTTTCAAAAAGTTTTGCACCCTGATTCTGTCCTACAAAAGACATGAGGGCAAATCCAAATGAAGTTGCGGCGATTTCTAAAAGGCCGTAAAGTTTTGTAACTGCAACATAGGCAGCCATGAAAGCAACGCCAAAAGAATTAACTACGAATTCTACGATCATTCCTCCGACGGCAATGATTGCTCCCTGTATTGCAAGTGGAATTCCAAGGATGTAAAGTTTTTTGCTGAGGATAATGTCTATTTTTAAATCAGATTTGCTTATTCTTACCTGGGGAATTTTTCTAAGGCTCATTAAGCAAAACATTGAAGCAAAAATCTGGGCAATCAAAGTTGCAATGGCAGATCCCCCAATTCCCCATTTGAAAACAAGGACGAAAACCAAATCCAAAACAATATTGATTACTGAAGAAACGATAACTGCCTGAAGCGGTGTCTTGCTGTTGCCGAGAGAACGCAATAATCCTGCAAGAAGATTGTATGCAAAAATTACAGGAAGTCCCATGAAAAGAATGTTGATGTAAAGGGTAGACAGGGGAAGAATTTCTTCGGGAGTGTGAAGCATTTTAAGTATTGGCTTTGAAGAAAGAATCCCTGCGGCAAGTAGGATGATGGAGGAGATCACTGAAAGCACTGCCGAATTGCCCACGACTTTCTTAAGGCTTTTTTCGTCATTGGCACCAAAGTCCTGAGCCATCTTGATGCTGAATCCCTGCGTAATACCCTGAAGGATTCCATAGAGAAGCCAGATTAAATATTCGCATGCACCTAAACTTGCAAGAGCCTGAACTCCAAGGTATTTTCCTACGATGGCTGTATCAAAGAAAGTATACATGAGCTGGAATACATTTCCTGCAACCAGCGGTAAAGCAAATTTTATAAGGATAGGAAGAGTTTTCCCTTCCGTCATGTTCTTAACGTTTTCAGACATAAACTAATCGACCCCAATTGCAATAATAATATAATTTGTGTTATTGAAAACCCATAATTATAAATTAAATTTATTTTTGTGGATTGCATTCCTGCCGAAGTCTGTTTCTAATCAAATCATAATTTTCTTTTTTATGCGGAATATTGCAGTCAATGCAGGATTTTATTCCCTTTTCCGTGTATTTGAAATTTCCGCCGCACTTGTCTCCAAGGTAATAGAGGGGACAGTAGCAGAATAGACAGTTGAAGTTTCCTTTATTTTCGATTTCATGGCACGGAAAATTTTCGCATTTTGTATTCTGAAAGAATTTATAGTTTCTGTCCTGATTAATTCTCATTTTATTTTTGATGATTACAATGGAAAAGTAGGATGCATTGTCAGGGAGTTCATTTATGTCCCTGTAAATTTTTTCATCGGTCATGCCGCAATTTGATACGGCGTAAAAATCAAAAGCGTATGAAGATTTTTTTTGCAAGAGAAATTCTTTTAGCTGCAAAAGTTTCTTTCCTGACTTCATGAAAACTAAAGTTCCGTCCATATTAAAGGAATCTTTCAATTCATAGCTTGCCGGAATTATGTGAATCTGTTCATCCTGGTCTGAAATGGAAATGCCAAGTTTAGCGGCAACTGCACAGAAAGATGGAATGCCGTTTACGAGTACGACGTCAAATTGCTTTTCTACAAGATTTTTTACATAGGTGAAGGTTGAATAAACCGTAACATCTCCGATGGTAAGGAAGGCAACGTTTTTACTTTCTTTCAGTTGACGGCAGATTTTGTCCGCTGCGGTTTTGTGTGCATTCTGCAAAAGAGATTCGTCCTTTGTCATTGGAAAATCAAGAAAAAGGAATTCCTTTGAGTCGATTTCAGGATAAATATCCTTTACTATTTTATATGCTGTGCAGTTTTCTTTGCTTGTTGAAGGTAGAGCAATAACTTCGCAGACCATGATGGTATCAATTGCTTTCTGCGTAATTAAGGTTGACTCCCCCGGTCCTGTGCCGATTCCGTAAAGAATTCCTTTCATTATATTTCCTTGTAATTCCTGCAGGTATCTACGATTTTCCTTGCGTATTCAATGTTTGACGAATAGTAAAGGTGAGGGTATCCCTGCAGTCCTCCGTTGATGTTGTGGCAGCATTTCCATTGCTTTTGTGACATGGGTTTTTCTGCTGTGCAGAAGTCTCCGTTGCTGTCGCTGTCAAAGTAATGGAACTCATGCCCCTTGGTTTTAATTTCGGTCAATGTAATGTATCCAAAGCGGATGAGTTTTTCTGTCTGAATGCATCTACCCTTTATGATTCCGCAAAGCTTGAAATTGCCGTCTTTTGTTTCAAGTTCTTCGTGAAGATAAATGAAACCGCCGCATTCAGCCCAAAAAGGAAGACCGTTGCCGATTGCGGCCTTTATGGAATTTATCATGGATTTGTTTTCCGAAAGTTCCCTTGCACAAAATTCCGGGTAACCGCCTCCAAGCAAAAGACCTCCTATGTTTTTCGGAAGTTTTTTGTCGTGGACCGGTGAAAAGAAAACCAATTCTGCCCCCAGATTTTCAAGTAAATCAAGATTGTCCCTGTAGTAAAAGTTAAAGGCTTCGTCACGGGCAACTGCGATTCTTGTTGATGTCTTTTGTTTTTCCGGGAAATAAAAGCTTGAATTTATTTCTTCTGCATTGTTTGCAATTTCAATTAGTTTGTTGATATCCACGGTCTTGGAAAATTCTTCTGCGGCCTTGTTTGTCTTTTCTTTCAAGTTGGAAATTTCGTCTGGAAGAGAAAGACCTAAATATCTTGAGCTTATGTCGCATTCCTTTTGCTTTGGAAAATGTCCGAGGACAGGGACCTTTAGTTTGTTTTCTATAAGTTCCTTTATGCCGGGGAAAATTCCGCTGTTCATGTTGTTGAGGATTATACCCCTGATAAGTTTTTCTTCATCCATGGAAATGAAACCTGCAGCTTCTGCAACAACGGAAGTGCCCATTCCTTTAGTGTCAAGAACTAAAATTACTGGAGCCTTTAATGTTTTGGCTAAATGATATGTGGAAGCATTTTCTGATATTCCGCCAAGTCCGTCATAAAGTCCCATGACTCCTTCAATAACGGAAATGCCTGATGTGTTGTTCCTAAGGAAAAGCCCACGGGTTGTTTCTTCATCTGTAAAAAACAAATCCAAATTGCGGGAATCTATGCCAAGTATTTTTTTATGGTACATGGGGTCTATGTAGTCAGGACCGCATTTAAAAGCCGATACCTTTAATCCCATTTTTAAAAGGGCAGTCATAAGGGAAATTGTAAGAACTGTCTTGCCGCTTCCAGATCTAGGAGCCGCCATAATAAGTCTTGGTGCCTTCATTTTTTATCCCGCAAAATTAAAAGAGAATATGAAAACAGGATTGTTGGCCTGCATCATGTGGTAATTTCCGATTCTATTGGCCTTGCTTATGCCAACCTGAATTATTTCATCATTTTCTATTCTGAAACTTTTGATTGCATCTGTCATTTCAGAAATGGATTCAAGACTGATGGCATTCATTACGATGCGCATCCTTGAATTTTTTTTGTAAAGAATTTCAAGGATTGATTTCAGGTTTCCCTTTGTTCCGCCGATGAAAGCGTGGGTTGGGACAGGAAGATTTTCAAGAGCAGATGGGGCTAATCCTTCTATGATTTCAATGTTGTCTGCTTTGAATTTTTCTTTATTTTGTCTGATTAAATCAACTGCCACAGGATTTGTTTCGATTGCAAAAACTTTTAAGGATGTTGAAAGTGTGGCTGATTCAATGGCAATGGAACCTGTTCCGCTTCCGATGTCGTAGAAAAGTGAATTTTCTGTTAGTTCAAGTTTAGAGATGGAAATAATACGCACCTCTTCCTTTGTCATTGGAACTTCGCCCCTTATGAATTCGCTGTCTTTTATTCCGTGCGTGATGATTTTTTTCATAGTCTATTCCGTAATAATAAAGGCTGAATAAAGTCCTTCTTCTTTAAGTGAAAGAACTTTTTCAGGTTCAAGAATTTCAGTGCTTTCATTTTCGTAGGAAAGCATGAAGCCTACAGCCATCTTGTATTTTACAACTGCGTTTTTATTATAATCCAAAATCAGCTTTGCGGCTTCATGAAGGTCTTTCAGACCGGAAGTAAGAATGAATATTTTCTTTGTGTTGGAAAGGGCTGCTTCAAATTTTGGAAGCCAGATATTTTTTTCAATTCCATGGAGGCTGATGATTTCTGCATCCTGATATGGAATGCCTGACTTTGCCGAAAGATATGACATGGAAGAAATTCCCGGGATTATATTTGTATTGATCCATTCCATGTCTTTCAGTTCTTTTTGAAGTTTTGAAGCCCCGCTGAAAAATCCAGAGTCACCGCTAAAAAGAATGCATGCGTTTTCATAAGGATTTGAGGATTTTAATGATTCTTGTAAGATTGGAATAATGTCTTTTGAAAGGTAGTAAGGATATTTCCTTGCGGTAGACTTAATGTCCTGAACCATTCTTTCAGAGCCAAAAATGCAGTCTGCGTTTTTAATTTTTTCTGCGGCTTCAACTGTCATGGTTTTCATGTTGCCCATACCGATGCCTATGAGATTTACAGTCATTTTTTTGCTTTCCGATATTTTTATATTTAATTTGTTTTCAACTAAAGTGTAAAGTTCGTCTAAAGAACTACATTTGGTATAGTTGCCGTAAAATTCATCCGTTGTTTTTCCAACAGAAGAATTTTTTATTACGATGCACTTTATTCCTTTTTTTAAAGATGCAGAAATTTTGGAATCTGTTCCTCCGGCCTTACCGCTTTCTTTTGTAACTAGAACAGAAATCCCGTATTCTTCAATTTGGTTTATGTTCATGTTTTCCGAAAAAGGCCCCTGCATAGCAATAATCTGTTTTCCTTCAAGATTATTTTCGTAGCAAAGCTTTAGACTTTCCATGGCTGGAAGAACCCTTGCAATAATCCTTTCCCTTAGTTCTGGCTTTTCGCAGAAAACCTTCAGGTCTTTGCTTCCTGTCGTCAGAAGAATTTTTCCTGTTGTGTTTAATAATGCATCAACGCATTGAATCGCATTTTCTGTGTAAACCAAATCTTTTGATTCTAAGTTTTTAATTTCTCTTTCAAAACGAATCAAAGGGAGGTTGGTTTCTGAGGAACTGTTTTTTATATTTTCTGAAACTTCCTTTGCAAAGGGATGGGTCGCATCTATTACAAGATCATAATTTTCTTTCCGAAACAGTTCTTTCATGGCAGAAGAATCCATGCGTCCTTCTAGAATTTTAAGGAAAGCATTTTCTTTAAGGACCTGCCTTCCGTAATCCGTAGCAACTGAAACATGAACCTTCAGGTTGTTTCTTGAAAGAGTCTCTGAAATTTTTCTACCTTCCGAAGTTCCGCCAAATACCAGAATCTTTTTCATGTCTGGTAACCTCGTTTTGTAATAAGAATTGGTTCATTGTTATTTGAAAATGCAATTTCAGTTTTTGAATTTCCAATAAACACCGTAGTGAACATGTTTACTTCCTTATCGACAAGTTCACTTAAGGTACAGGCTGTTGCCTTTGTGTTTTCGCGGCCAATGTTTTCTACAAATCCACAGGCCCTGTTTTTATCTGCTCCTGAATCAAGCATTATCCGGCATGCCTTTTTCAGGTAGTCAGGTCTTTTGTGGCTTGAGGGATTGTAAATGGCAATGGCAAAGTCTCCTTCAATGGCACAGCGAAGCCTTTTTTCTATGATTTCCCAAGGAGTAAGAAGATCGCTCAAACTGATTGCACAGAAGTCGTGGTTAAGAGGAGCTCCCAAGACAGCAGAACCACTGGTTGCTGCCGTAACGCCTGGAATTACCTTGAGTTCAACATCAGAATACTCCTTGTTTTCATTTTTCAACTGGAACATTGGGGAGGCCATTCCATAGACGCCCGCATCACCGCTACATACAAGGGAAACTATTTTGCTTTCAAGAGCGTGATTAAAGCACAACCTGCATCTTTCTATTTCATGCCTCATGGGAGTAGTGTCAAAAACTTTGTCAGGAAAACCAGGCTTTAATAAATCTACATAAACCGTGTAGCCGATGATAATGTCGCTTTCTTTTAGGACATTTATTGCCTCAAGAGTCATTTTGTTGTAGTCGCCGGGACCGATTCCTACTATAAAAATTTTACCGTTCATTTTGTACCTTCAATTTTCCATGTTTTTATTTCTGGAATTTTTTCAGCAACGGAAAGGGTAATTCCGCGGCCTGTAGTTTTTTTTATTAATAGCCTGTAGTTTTTCCCTGCGCTAAGGACTGCAGCTCTTTCACATACATTTGAAACTCCTGTTGTTTCCTTTACAAAATCAGATTCTGAAAAATTGCCTTCTGCGGATTGAAGTTCTTCTGAAGAATAAGTTTCGAAAGGAACATGAAGGTAATGGGAAAGCTCTGCAAGACCAATTTCCATTTCCTTCAGGTCTATTGAAGAAAGAGAATAAATATCATCTTTCAGCTGGCAGTTAAGTTTTTCCTTTAGGGTTTCTTCTGCGAAAATTTTCAATTCTTCAAAAGATTTTCCTTTTTTACATCCCATGCCAAGACAGTATTTTTTTTCAACGAGATTCAATGTTTTTTCTATGTGTATTTCAGGAATTTCTTCTGTTGTAATTGCAACATCTGATAAAGTTATTTCTTTTACCAGAACAATTTCTTTTGGAATATTGCTGTCTTTAACAGCAATTTCTTCATCTATATAAACGTTGATTTTTTCACCGTTCAGAATTTTGGCAGAAACTTTTTTTATTCCATGACGGTTTACGATTCGGAATCCGTTTGCCTTGGCAAAATTATCTATGCTGAATTTTTCATTTACATCTGTTGCTGTGGTAATTACGGCCTGTGCCCCTGTTGTCTTGGAAATCATCCGGGCAATCTGATTTGCATTTCCCAAGTGCCCTGAAAGAATAGGGATGATGAACTTACCCTCTTCTTCCATAACAAGAACAGGACTGTCCGAAATTTTGTCCTTCACGAAAGGTGAAATTGTTCTTGCAGCAATTCCTGCGGCAGAAATGAAAAGTAGAGGAACCGATTTTTCAAAAGCATCCTTTGTCCATTGGTTCAACTCTTCCTTGCTTTCTAATGGAAGCCAGATTATTTCTGGAAGCGAGGATCTTAATTTTTCAAGCAGGTCCTTTGCTTTTTCCGTAAAGCAGCAGGCCTTTATTATGGAAACTGTCTTTCTTTTCATTTTTTTATCTTTCTGAATTCAGTTTCAAAATCTGCGGCATACAATCTGGATTTTGCATAGTTGGAATGGGTTATGACATCTCCTACAAGAACCAGCGCTGTTTTTGTTATGTTGTTGGCCTTTGCTGTTTCCGCGAGGCTTTCTATCGTACAGACAAATCTTTTTTCTTCTGGCCATGTTGCTTTGTAAATTAAAGCGGCCGGTGTTGTTTTTTCATATCCGCCTTCAATTAGCCTTTTTGAAAGTTCTTCCAGCATGCTCGTGCTAAGGTAAATTGCCATGGTTGCATGGTGGATTGAAAAACTCTGAATGGATTCTTTTTCAGGTACAGATGTTTTTCCTTCCATTCTTGTAATTATCAGGGACTGGGAAACTTCTGGGAGTGTGAACTCAAGATTCAAACTGGATGCAGCTCCAAAACAGGCACTGACTCCCGGACAGCTTTCATAAGGAATGTTTAGCTGGTCGAGTACATCCATTTGTTCGCGGACTGCACCATAGATGCTCTGGTCTCCGGTGTGAAGCCTTACGGTCATAAGATTTTTTTCTTCCGCAGATTTCATTTCCGAAACAACTTCTTCCAGCGTCATGGTTGCGCTGTTAAAAATCTTGCAGCCAGCCTTTGCGTAATCGAGAAGTTCTGGGTTTACAAGGGAACCGGCGTAGATTACCACATCTGCCTTCTGTAAAAACCTCATTCCCCTTACTGTAATCAAATCTGCAGCACCGCAGCCTGCACCAACAAAATATACCATCTTATATTACCTGCATTGATTTAGCATTTCTTCTGCGTTTTCTGTTTTTGCAAGAAGTCCATGCTGATTGCTGTAAACCATACAGCCAATTTCAATTTTACCACCAGAGCGCTTGTTTAGGAAAAACATAATTCGCTCCAGAACATCCTTCATTACTTCTTGAGTTTTCTTTTCTTCAATTATAGCTTGAATTGCATCTTCCGTTGTAACGCACTCAAGAATTTTTTTAGCACATTCAAGGGAACATCCTCCTCTTATGGCAGAAGCTGATAAAAGTTCCATCCTGCAGTCGCCTTCCTTTGAGTGGGTGTTCATCATTCCGCCTGAAACTTTAATGAGTTTTCCGATGTGACCTGTAAGCAAAAGTTTTTCAAAGCCAAGTTCAACTGCCATGTCTATCGTATTGCCAATGAAGTTTGAACATTTAACGCTTTTATCAAGGTTGTAGCCGTAACTTCTAAGCATGAATTCCTGGCCGTAGTTGCCTGGGGTTATTGCTGCAGTTTTTTCTCCTAGAGACTTGTGTTGGTTTAGCTCAACTTTTATGGTGTCAAGAATTGCCTGTGAACTCATGGGCTCAACTATGCCGCTGGTACCAAGAATAGAAATTCCGCCTTGGATCCCGAGTCGCGGATTGAAAGTTTTCTGTGCAAGTTCAATTCCTTCGGGACATGAGATTTCTACAAGAAGTTCTCCGTTAAAGTCCATAAGGTTGCAGACTTCAAGAACTTCTTTTTCAATCATTTGACGCGGAACTCTGTTTATGGCCGATTCACCTGGTTTTTGATCGAGTCCCGGTTTCGTAACGGTTCCGATGCCAATTCCACCTTTGATTTTTACGGAAGGTGTTTTTACAGCCGTTTCATCACTTATAATCGAAACTTTGGAAACAATATGTACCCCAGTTGTAACATCAGGGTCATCTCCGCCGTCTTTGATTACTGCGCAGCTTACTGAATCTTTGCTGCGGTTTATGTCAAGAATTTCTGCCTTGAACTCAATGCCTTTGGGTGTGAGAATTTTTATTTCTTTTTTTTCTTTTCCCGAAAGAAGCATAAAGACTGCCGCCTTTGAACCTGCCGCAGCACAGCTTCCCGTAGTAAATCCGAATTTCAACTGCGACCTCCAAGTTCATAAAGGAGTGCGTTGCAGATGGCAGCGGCTATGTTGCTTCCGCCTTTACGTCCTTGATTGATGATGTATGGAACATTGGAATTTAGAAACAGTTCCTTTGCTGCAACAACATTTACAAAACCTACTGGGACTCCGATTACAAAGGCGGGAGTGTATTCATTTTTTTTCATCATGTCGTAAAGGCTGATGAGGGCAGTAGGGGCATTGCCCAAAGCAAAGATTACGGATTTTCCAAGTTTGCTTGCCCGTTCCATGCTGACGGTAGCTCTCGTGATGCTCCGTTCCTTTGCTTCTTCAGCAACATCTTTGTCCGCCATAAAGCAGTGAACTTTTCCGCCGAATTTTTCCAGTGCCTTTGCGTTGATACCGGCTTTTGCCATGTTTGTATCGGTAACAATGTCTGCACCTGAGATAATAAGTTTTTTTGCAGTCTCTACGGCATCTTCCGAATACTTCATGGTCTCTGCATATTCAAAGTCTGCGCTTGTGTGGATAACGCGCATGGTGATGGGTTTCTGTTCTTCCGGAATGGAAATGCCGCGGTAATTAAGTTCGCTTTCGATTATCTGGAAACTTCTTTTTTCAATTTCTGACGGCAATACGAATTCTATGTTTTCCATTTTATGCTCCCATTACCTTTCTTATTGAAGAAAGAATTTTTTTATTTTCCCTATGAGTCTTTACGGCAATCCTGTAGTAGCCTGAACCAAGGTTTTCATAGTCGCTGCAGTCCCTGATTAATATTTCTTTTTCCAAAAGTTTTTCTTTCAGCATTTTTTCATTTTCAGAATGGAAGAGGATGAAATTTGAATCTGTTGTATAAGTCTTGAATCCCATTTTTTCAAGTCGGTCTGAAAGAAATTTTCTTTCGATTGAAAGTCTTTTTGTGGTTTCAGAAATAAACTTTTTACACAGTAAAAGTTTACTTCCGATTTTTTGTGCGAGTACAGAAACATTCCATTCAGGAAGCTGATTTGTAATTTTTAAAATCATTTCATTTGAACTGCAGAAACAGAATCCAATTCGTAAGCCTGGAACTGCAAAAGTTTTTGTAAGGGCATTTACAATAAGAAGGTTTCTGTAAGAATCAATTTTTTCAATCAAACTAAAATCATCAGCCTTGCCTGTAAGGTCCATGAAGCACTCGTCCAGTAAAACAAAAGTTCCGTTTTTTTTACAGCATTCAAGAAGTTGCATGACGATTTCTTTGCTAAACAATTTGCCGTTTGGATTATTCGGATTGCATAAAAAAAGCATTTCAGGTTTTTCTTTGCATAACATGTCCTTCAGTTCAGAAATCTTTTTTTCCGTAAAATCAAAATTGTCTTTTTCATTTAAAGAAAAATATATAATTTCTGAGCCTGTGGATTCCAAGGCATGTTTGTAACCCGTAAAGCAAGGTGAAATTAAAATTGCTTTCTTTGGCATTAAGGCTCTTGTTGCAGAAAAAATCATTTCCGAAGCACCGTTTCCTGCCGTAATTTTTTCAGGACTGACATTGTATTTTTTTGAGATGGAATCAATAAGATCTGCTGAATTCTGTTCCGGGTATCTTCTCAAACTTCCAAAAGAAAAAATATATTTGCAGAAGATTTTAAAAGGGAGAGGAAATGGATTTACATTGACTGAAAAATCGTATTTAACTTTTGCAGAATAAATGTCGCCGCCGTGCATTAATTTCCTCCTTTGCAATTATAAAGTAAAAATAGAATTGCAAGAATGATTGTGGAACAGAAAATAACGCAGGTAAAGGCTGTTGCATAGGAAAGTCTGTTTGCTTTTTTTATGTCTTCAAATTCAATCTTTCTGTCTGGATCGCCAAGAAAATCCTTGCGTTCGATTTTGCCTTCATATACTGCAGGGCCCGCAAGCTGAACTCCAAGAGCACCTGCACAGGTTGCTTCCGTATGAGCGGAATTTGGACTTTCGTGCTTTAATCTGTCGCGGAGATAAATTCTTTTTGCGTTGCGTGCAGAATAAGCCTTTCCTAAAAAAAGACAGGAGAAAATCATGAACCAGGCGCTTAATCTTGCGGGGATGAAATTAACTGCATCGTCAGTCTTTGCGGCAAATTTCCCAAAATCAAGATACCTTTCATTTTTATAACCTATCATGGAATCCATGGTGTTGATGGATTTATAGAAGAACCCAAATGCAGGACCGCCTAAAGCTAAAAAGAGGAGTGGAGCGATGATGCCGTCAGAAGTATTTTCCGCAACGGTTTCAACTGCCGCTTTTGTAACTTCTGTTTCAGAAAGATTTTCTGTATCGCGTCCCACAATCATGGATACGGCTTTTCTTGCTCCAATGAGATTCCCTTTCTTCAATTCCTTGTAGACCTTCGTGCTTTCTGCGGCAAGGCATTTTGTTGCAATGAGCTGGAAGGTCATTATAGCTTCAACTGCAATCCCAATGGCAGGATGAAATTCTCGGGATACAATTACTGAAAAATATAAAATCAGCACTACGAAGAATTCCACGGTAGCAAGAACCAAAAGGACCATTATTATTCCCCTGGTTCGTTTTTGCTTTGCAGAAAGTTTCTTTGGATTTTCTTTTGTCCCAATCAAAAGTTTTTCGTAGAAGGAAATTATTTTTCCTATGGCGCGGACAGGATGAGGCAACCAGTATGGATCGCCTATAATCAGGTCCAGGGTGAAACCAACGAGGAATGCAATGAGATGATGTTCAAGATTTATAAAATCAAGCATCTATAATTTCCTTAAATTCAAAATCTTTTTATCTTCTGTTAAAAATTCAAAAACATAACCGCGACCATTCTTGCAAAAATAGTCGTAGAAATTTCCGCCGTTCAAAGAAAACAAAATGGCCATAATTGTTCCGCCGTGAACAGCAGCAGTTATTTTTGTTTCTTTGCCTTCAATAGATGAAATCATTTTATTAAATCCAGCCATGGTTCTGTTTGCAAAATCATCCATTTTTTCACCGCCGGGTATGTTCCCTTTGCCGCCTGAATCAAGCCACTTCTGATAGTCTTGGTTTCCGTTCAGTTCCTGGTGGTTCTTGTTCTCAAAGATTCCAAAATCAAGTTCCCTGAATTCTTCTATTATACGAGCTTTGTGTTCAGGAAAAATAATTTCAGCCGTTTCAAGGCATCGATTCATGGGGCTTGAAAAAACTTCATCCGTGTTAAGGTAAATGTTTTCCGAAACAAAAGAATTCAATTCTTCTTTTCCTTGTGTGCAGAGTGAGTCATCTGTCCTTCCGCCGGCAAATCGTTTTTCAAGATTACCTTTGGTTTTACCGTGCCTAATAAGCTGAATCGTTACCGTCATTTTATCCTCTGTGCAATTCCACATGTCATTCTGAAAACTGCGTCAGATTTTTCTGCTATTTTGCAAAGAAGCCTTCCCGTAAGTTCCCTGTAGTCTCTGTCTTCTTTTGTGAATGGAACGATTCCGCATCCAAGTTCATTGCTGATTATTACTAATTTTGAATTTAAACCGATTCTTTCATTGACTTCAGATTCAATTTCTTCTGGAGTTTTTCCCTGTTCAAGTTTTTCTTTGACAAAAAGATGGAATTCATTCCAGATGTTTTTTTCATCGTATTGTGAAGCTGCATATTTGTATTTTCCCTGGTGACTACCACCAATGATTAAAATCATATTGCTGCCTCCACAAACAAAGTTGCAGCTACGGCAATTAAGGAAACAAGTTCACTTATGCAGATGAAAAATCCTGCAAGATCACCTGTTATTCCGCCGAAATGTTTTTTGCTAATAAAATAATAGTAAGTGAAGGTGAGGGTAAAACTGACTGTTGAAATCAAGCCGCAAAAGCTTTTGTTAAAAGTAAAGTAAATAAGGACGGCGCTGACAACAATCAATTCTATTAAAAGAACAGTAACAACGATTTTCTTGCTGCCGGTTTTGCTTTCCGTTGCAACCATTCCGTTTTTCTTTGCCTTTGGAAATGTAATTACGGAAATGCCGCTTAAGATTCTGGACAATACAAAAGCAAAGCAGACTGAAATCAAGCCTTCGTAAGTTTTAATTTCAAAAGAGAAAGCTGTAATTATAAGAAAAAATGAAATTGTACATATAACGGAAAATGCTCCCATGTGGGGGTCTTTTAATATTTCAAGTTTCTTTTCCTTGTCCTGATAGGAATGAACAGCATCCATGGTGTCCATGAATCCATCAACATGAAATCCACCGGTAACAAGGAGAGGAATTGCAACGGCAAAAATATTTGCAAAAGGAACGGATGCATTTATTTTTCTGCAAAGAAAAATCCAAAGGAGTTCAATTCCCCCAATGACTGCACCGACCATAGGAAAGAAACAAAGGTGGTATTCCATATCCTTGCTTGCCCATTGAAATCGTGGCATAGGAATTTTAGAGTACATGGAAAATGCAACTATGAAAGATTTAAAAATGCTTTTCATTTTATCTCCACTGGAATGCCGCAGACAACTTCCGTAATTCTATCTGCTATGGAAGCAAAGTAAATATTTATGTCCCCCAAGGCTTTCATGTATTTTTTTGTTGTATCATCGTATTCAATCCCGTCTTCAAAAACATTGTTGCTTACGATTACAAAATTTTCAGTGCAATTTTTTATCCCGACAAAATCACTGCGAATTTTTCCAACGACTTTTTCAGGATGAACAATTCCATCGTTACGAAACATTTCGTTTGCAACGAGATTTGAAATGCATTCAATCAGAATTGTGGAATTCTTTTCCTTTACAAGTTCTTTTATAGATGGAAAACCGTCAAGAGTTTCCTTTTCAAAAGTGTCGAAGCCTTTCCCTGCGCGGAGTTCTTTGTGCCGCTGTACTCTTTTAAATCCTTCGTCTCCAAAGACTTTCATTGTTGCAAGATAATATTTTTTTTCAGAATCCAGCTCCATTACAAGTTTTTCTGCAAAGGCTGATTTACCAGAACCGCTTCCTCCGTAGATTAAATGAATCATTTGAACCTCGTGTACTGTTCAACATTTGATTCACTAAAAGGGATGCTCCTTTCGTATACTTCAATGGCCGTTCTTAAAAGTCCAAGAAGTAAAACTGCTCCTGTACCTTCTCCCAGTGCCATGTGGGCATCAAGAATTGGTGAAAGTTTAAGTTCATCGCACAAAAGTTTTCCGACAGGTTCGCGACTTATGTGTGACGGAATAAGATAATCAACGATTCCTTTTTCAATTCTTTCGGCAACAAGGGCAGCGGTAACGCTTATGGCACCATCGAGGACAACAGGCATGCTGTATTCCTTTGCCGCAAGATAGATTCCAGTCATTACGGCAAGGTCAAAGCCACCTACGGTCTGTAAAATTTCAAGGGGACCTTTATTGTATAGGTCATATTTCTTTATGGCTTCATTGATGACTGAAACTTTTTTTTCAAGTCCTGTGTTGCTTAATCCTGCACCGCGGCCTGCTGTAATTTTGCCATCAACCTTTAGAAGGGATGCGGCAATGGCTGCTGATGTAGTTGTGTTTCCGATGCCCATTTCGCCAACGCAGATCAATTCATATTTTTTATTTTTAAGTTCTGAAACAATGACTCTTCCCAATGACAAGGCAACTTCAATTTCTTCCTTTGTCATGGCAGGTTCTTTAAGAAAGTTTCTTGCCCCGCACCTGATTTTTCTGTCTATTACGTTTGGTATTTTTGCAGAATGATTGATTCCAACATCATAAGTAATTACATCGCAGGCAACTTGTGCTGCCATTATTCCAACGGTTGTCTTTTTTGCCGCAATGTTTTCTGCACAGATTCTTGTAACGCTTTGATCAGACTGACTTATGCCTTCTTCAACGATTCCATTGTCTGAACAAAGAACAACAAGGCATTTTTTTAGACAGGATGGATGTTCCGTTCCCTGAATTGCTCCAAGTTTTGCAACAAGAGTTTCAAGTTTTCCAAGACTGTCCAAAGGCTTTGCAATGGTGTCCCAGTTTGATTTGATTCTTTCAAAATATTTTGAGTAGTTATTTTTCAAGGATTCCATAGATGGCCTCCATATCAAGATGTTTTCTCATTTCGTCAGCAAGTTGATTATACTGTGATTCTTTGATTTTTTTATAATCGAAAATTTTTTCTGTAAGTTCAAGTCCTTTCTGTTTTGCAAGATAACTGCAGATGGAAAAGGCTATGTCACCTTCATCAAAAAATCCGTGGATATAGGAACCGTATACTTTTTTTTCTGATGCACCGAAAACAAATGTTTCTGCAGTTTTAATTTTAGTTTTCCCCATGTGGATTTCGTAGCCTGAAATTTTTTTATTGCTTAAAAAATCCAACGGGCCAGAAACTTTTCCTGAATCACATTCTAACTGTGTTCTTGTTTTTTCTTTCAAAAGAATTGTTTCCGTATCCAGCAATTCCATGCCGCGAATTGTTCCGCCTTCTTCTACGCAGTCAGGGTCACTGATGATTTTACCAAGCATCTGGTAGCCTCCGCAGATTCCAAAGACAATCCCTTTCTGACTGAATTTCTTTACTGCACTTTCAAAACCGTTTTCACGCATCCACTTAAGGTCGCCGATGGTGTTTTTGCTGCCTGGCAAAATAATCATGTCCATTTTTTCAATTTCATCTGGTGAAGAAATGTAGTGAACGGTTATGCCTTCAATTTCTTCAAAGACATTCATGTCCGTAAAATTTGAAATGCGGGGAAATTTTATTACGCCAATGTTTACGATGCCTGCCTTGTGATTTTCAAATCGGGTGGTAAGGCTGTCCTCGTCGTCAATAGAAAGTTTTATGTATGGAAGAACTCCTACAACTGGAATGCCACTTCGTTCTTCAAGCATTTGGATTCCGCTGTCAAGAAGTGATTTGTCGCCCCTGAATTTATTAATGAGGAGTCCTTTTATTCTGTTTCGCTCTGAATCTTCAAGAAGCTCAATTGTTCCAAGAAGCTGGGCAAAAACTCCGCCACGGTCAATGTCTCCGACAAGGAGAACCGGTGCATCCACCATTTCTGCAAGCCCCATGTTCACGATGTCGTTTTCACGAAGGTTTATTTCTGCAGGACTTCCAGCTCCTTCAATAACTATTATGTCATTTTCTTCTTCAAGTTTGCTGAGGGCTTTTAGAATTTCAGGAACGAGTTTTTTTTTGTAGTCAAAATATTCACGGGCTGTCATGTTGCCGATGACTTCTCCATTTACAATGACTTGAGATCCGCAGTCGCTGGTTGGTTTCAGTAAAATGGGATTCATTGCTACATCAGGTTCAATGCCTGCTGCTTCTGCCTGCGTTACCTGTGCACGGCCCATTTCAAACCCGTCTTTTGTGATGTAAGAATTCAAAGCCATGTTCTGAGACTTAAATGGAGCGACCCTGTAACCGTCCTGCATGAAGATCCTGCATAGTCCTGCAACCACAAGACTTTTGCCTGCATTGCTCATGGTTCCCTGAACCATTATTACTTTAGCTTTTCTGTTATGTCTTTGTGCTTGATGTTCTTTTCTTATAGCTGCGGCCAAAGGTTGTTGCTTATTCCAGACCATCATTCCGGTTTCTGGATCAAAATCTTCCTTATTAATTTCGTAGAGTTTCTGGATGAAGTCTTCCTTAAAAATTTCTTTGACAGAACCAGATTTAAGAATTTCTTTTCCGTTAACGCAGATTACTTCATCTGAAATTACCCTAACTAAATCCAGTTCGTGGAGCGACATGATGATAATCTTGTTTTTTTCTTCTGCTAGTTTTTTGATTACCTGAAGAAACTCCAGCTTGTATTTCATGTCGAGATATGAAGTTGGTTCATCAAGAACAAGAATTTCCGTGTCCTGACAAATTGCACGGGCAAGCATTATCCTTTGCTTTTGACCGTCGCTTAAGAAATTGAAATCCAGTTCGCTTATGTCCTGGCAGTGAACGGACTTTATTGCATCATCAACTTTTTCCCAGTCTTCATCGGAAAGAATTCCAAGTCTTCCTGTGTATGGGTAACGGCCTGTGGCAATGACTTCCTTTGCCGTCATTAATTCAGGGTGTAGTCTTTCTGTCATTACCATTGAAATATGGCGGGCAACAAAATCATTTTTTTCTTTGCTTATGTCTTTGCCGCAAACGGAAATTGATCCGCCAAGAATTTCAAGTTCCCTTACAAGGGTTTTTAAAACCGTGGATTTTCCAGAACCGTTGGGACCTATGAGGGAAATGATTTTTCCAGGAGCAACAGAAATGTTTATTCCGTTAATGAGAACTTTTTTGTTGTATCCTACACTTAAACTGGAAGTGCTAAACATTCTTTGCACCTCCCTTTTTGTTTACCATCATATAGATTACGACAGGCACAAGAAAAAAGGCCGTAACTGTACTGATGCTTAGTTCTGTCGGAGCAAAAATGCTTCTTGCAATTCCGTCGCAGAAAAGGGTGATTGTGCCGCCTGCAAGGAAACATCCGGGAATCAAAACCAATGGTCTTGAAGTTTTTGCAATTGATTTTACAAGGTGAGGCACTGCAATTCCCACAAAGGAAATTGGACCTGCAAAAGCCGTAACGCAACCAGAAAGCAAAGTTGAAAGGAGTATGAGGACAATGCGGAGAACCTTTATGTTTACTCCCATGTTCCGGGCGTAGTTTTCTCCCAACTGGTATGCTCCGATTGGCTTTGAAAAAAACAAAGATGAAATAAGCGAGATAAAAATCAAAACTGCAATTATGAAAACATCATTCCAGCTGGTGCCGCTGAAACTTCCAAGAGACCAGTTGTGAAGGTTTACTATGTTTGAATCGCTGGCAAAGGTTACGAAAAAATCTGTAACTGCTGAACAGATGTAACCTACTAAAATTCCGCATACTACTAGAACTGACATGTTCCTTACCCTGATGGAAAGGGCAAGGACTACTGTCATTGCAATAAGGGAGCCAATGAAAGCAGCTGCTACCATTCCAAGGGAAGTGATTTCAATTCCAGCATTCAAAAGGAAAATCATGGTAATGGCAACAAAAAGTTTAGCACCCGAAGAAATGCCAAGAACAAAAGGACCAGCTATTGGATTGCCAAAGAAAGTCTGGAGCAAAAAACCTGAAACAGACAGGGCACCGCCAAGAAGAATTGCCGCAAGAATTCTTGGAAGCCTTATTCCCGTAAGGATTTTTTTCAGTACAAGGTTTTCGCCTGAACCTGAAAATATTTTCATCAGTTCTTTGAATGAAAGATCAACGCTTCCTGTAAATACATTCCACAGGAAAATCAAAAGGAGGAGAATAAAAATCAGGCAAAAGAAAAATCCGTATCGTCTGTTCATTTTAATTTTTTAATGTAGGAAAGTTCTGTTTCATCATCTTTTAAAACTTTGTTCAGGTCAATTATAAAATTTGTTATGCCCGTAGTTTCCTGAAAGAAATTTTCCTTTGTGCAGAAAATCCTGTCGTTTTTGAAAGCCGCAAAACCTTCAAACAGATTGTTTTTCTTCAGCAGTTCGTTTTTGGTGGACAGAACTCCGTCAATGGTGGAATTGTAAATCAATATGTCGGCATCAACAGCCTTTTCGTAGAAACTTTCAAACTGCATGTTCATTGTAGAATGATTTTTACCGTCGTCTGTACTTTCGTCAAGAAAATAATTTCCGCCTGCAATAAAAATCATTTTAGGGATGTAGTCGCTGCTTTTTCGCACATTTGCAGTTCCGCTTGAAGTTATATAAAAGAAAGCAATTTTTTTGCCGGTTTTTTTTCCAGAAGAAAAAGAAGAAAGTCCCTTTAGTTTTTCATTAAAGTAATTTTCTGCATCTTCTTCTTTGCCATAGAGGGTACCGTAAAACTTTATCCATTCAAGGCGGCCAAGGGGATTTTTTTCGTATGAGGATTTTTCCACAAGAACCGGAATGCCAAGGACTGCAAGTTTTTCCTTTACTTCCGGTTTTTGATAGATCATGGTGTTTTCTATAGCAAGGTTGCATCTGTCTTTCAGCAAAAGTTCGTAGTCCGGAGCACTGTATTTTCCGGCGTATAATATTTCTCCATTTTCCATTGCGGTGACGGCTTCCCTTAAAAACCAGTTTTCTTTCTTGATGCATGAAAATTTTACTGAAGAAAGAAGATTCAACTTAATGAAAAAATCCATTGCGGAAGTTGAAACCAAATAAGTCTTGTCCAAGGGTTTTCTGCAGATTGTGTATTCCGAAGGGATGTTTTTAGGAGTAGGATAATTTTCTTCTATTATAATTGCGGGTTTTTCCCCTTCAATTTTTACAAGGCTATAGCCTTCCGTCTTTTCTATCGAAATTTCCTCAGCGTAAGAAAAATCGATTTTTTTGTTGAATGAAAGGGAATTAAAACTGGGGGTAGTATTATCAGAAACATTAATCCTCTGCCTGCTGCAAGAAGCAAACAGAGGAATAATCAGAATTAAAGTTATAAGAGGTTTAGTAAAGAATTCCGATTTTGTATTCAATCTCATGAGGAGTTCCCATTGCCGTGTTATCAGCAGTTACCGAAACAGGCTTTGTAATATCTTCCACTGGAATTTCAAAAGTTGCATCTTCACCAGATGTTTCGTTCAGATATTTTTTTCCGCCTGCAATCAGGTAGTCGTAATTTTTGCTGGTCCACACGAACTTTAATTTTGCTTTACCGTCCTTAACTGAAAGCATTGCAGGTGACTTTATTCCTGCACGCCCTGTTCCGCCGTCCAGAAAAACATTTACTTCATGATTTCCATCACCAGGTTTTTCTTTTTTCTGAACATCAGAAACCGATACCTTATGATCGTACCATACACCTTTCTTTCCGATAAGGGCCAGATCGAATTCACTGTCCATTTTCTTTACCGGAACATTGAATCCATAAACGGTCTCTGAAAGTCCGTCTTCGTAAGTTACCTTGTCCTTTGTAGGCTTGAGCCAGTCTGCTTCGTTATTCTTTGCATCGACAGCTTTGCCAACATACAGGTTCAAAATCTTTTTTCCGGAAAGTGACACATGCAGCATCATCTTGCCGTTTACCACAGCCAATGTTCCGCGTCCTTTTTTTGATTCGTTGGCATGGAACATTGAACTGTCTGTGTTGAATTTTACGGAATAAATTCCGTCATCTAGTTTTTTTTTACGCTGTCTGCAACTTTTGCCGTATGTGCGACATAAAGTGACTGGATTGCAGGAATTCTTCCAAGCCCTTCAATCTGGCATTCAACTGAATCAAAAGCTTCTGAAGCAAGGAACATGGATTTCCATGAATCGTCTTCATCGCCAGCCATGTCGTTGTTTGCGTGGTCGCCAGCAACTACCATGAGAGGGCGGAGGACAACCTTCTTGTATCCTGCATTTTTAACTGCTTCAATAACTGCATCGCAGGCTGTTTCTTCCGGTTCGCCTTCAACTGTACCGATGAAAACATTCTTGTATCCAAGTTTTTCCATCTGTGTCTGCATCTGGCTGTATGTAACCTTTGCCGTATGGCTTGTCCCGTGCCCCATAAGAACAAGGGCTGTGTCGGCAGCAACATTTGCTTCTGCAACTACTGCCTTTGCAACTGCTTCCTTGTCTGCGTTGATTACGGAAGCATCCTTTCCAACTTCGCCAAGAAGAGGTTCTGCAATTGCAACTGACTCAAACTTTGCAGCGTACTTTTCTACGGCTTCTGAAAGTTCGTCGTATTCTGCACCGTGCATAAGGTGTGTTGGCTGAATTACAAGATTCTTGACGCCGTTTGCAACTGCGCGTTCAAGAGCCTGATCCATGTTGTCAATCTTTTCGTTTTCGCGGGCCTGAATATGGTTGATGATGATCTGTGCTGTAAATGCGCGGCGAACAGACCAGGATGGGTTTGCTGCCTGAACTGCCTTTTCGATCCCGTAGATGTCTTCTGCACGGCTGTCGTTGAAAGAAGTACCGAAAGAAACTACAAGAATTTCATCTTCGCCGATATTGTCATGGTTTAGTGCATTGTCCTTTGTTGCATCTCCCGTGTTGCGTCCAAAGTAATCAGGATCTGCTTCTTTACCTTCAACAAGTTCCTTCTGGGCATCTGTAAGTGCATCCCAGGCTTTCTTTGCCGCAGCACACTGTTCGTCAGTCTTGTCGTTGCGTTCCTGAACATAAATTGCATCGATGAGGGCTGCAACTTTGTCTGCAGCCTTCTTGTCCCTTGCTGCCTTGTTGCAGCCTGCAAATGTAAATGCCAGGATTGCACAGATAAACATCATGAAAAAATTCTTTTTCATTTTCTTTCTTTCCTCCTTACCTTAAAAGAAATATTTTAAATTAAAAATGCCCCGATTTTCTTTAAAGAAATTCAGGGCAATTGTCTACGCATTTTGCTTGTTGTTCAGCATGACAAAGTACGATCAATTGCTCGTGACCTGGAATTTCTTCCTGTACTATTATAAACGGCAGGTTTCCTGACTGAAGGATCATCACCTTTGCCAAACCTTCCCAGAAAAATCCAGTGGCATACATGGCAAAGACTTCCCAAACACAGTGACGAGATCGTGCAGGATTCAAACCTGCTTCCCTTTTAACTGGCTCTTGCTTTTGGCAGACCAGCACCGCTTACTGTAACGGCGTGTATGATAACACTATTTAATTTTGTATTCAACATAGAAAGGAACTGACCATTCCCATTTCCAGTCATTCCTGCTTATCTGCTTCTTTACAAAATCTGCTCCAAGGGAAATGTTCCAGTTTTTGTTTGGCGTAATCCAAAGGCGAGGGTAGAGTTCCCATGAGGTACGGGTGTCATCGCCGTCGTCAAGATTAATCGACGAGTGATACATGAACCTTGGCTTGATTGCCAATACTTCTGTAAAAGGAACGAGAAACTGTGTTGCTCCATAAACCGGGATTTTGTTTCCATCAATTGATTTTCCAATTTCGCCTTCGAACGTAAAGTGAACAGGTCCAAAGTAAGACCTGTAGTTGAGGGAAATGATGTGGCAAAGGGCAAGGTCGGAATCATCCTTGTTGATGAGGGGGGATAATCCTGTGTTTGCAACAAAAGGTTTTGCATTGTAGCTGTAGGTGAGGGCTGCATACATTTTGTTTACGAATCCATCCAGCTTAGGAGTGTAGTAAAGGCTTGCGGCAAAAATCTGGTCGTAGTCTGGTTCGCCTTCTTTTTTTGTCTTCCTGAATCCAGCAGTTCCGTTCAACTTGAAAGGATATGCGGAATCAAGATGTGAAAAATCGTAGCCAATGGCACCGTTCATTGCAAAGAATTCTTTCGTTCTGGTTTCTGTTTCAATTTTTTTTGATGTTTCGCCTACAGGCAATGAAAGTCCAAATGTCCATCCGTTCCATTCAGACTTTGCTCCTACTCCGCTTTCACCCCAGCGGGAAGCTCCTGTATAGGTTTCCGAAATCTGAAAGAAGTTGCCTGGAAGATAATATGAATAAAGTTTGCCTCCGGAAATTTCAAGGAGTTCATTTCCCATTGGACGAACCCTAAGGAAAGCCCTCTTTATTTCCATTCGCTGCGAAAGGTCTTCAGTTTTTTCCATTGCCGCAATGCGATAGTAAATTTTACCGCCGACGGTAAGTTTTTCAGTTGAAAGAATAACATCTCCAAGAAGATAATTTTTCCCGAATTTTTTTACCATCTCATCTGATTTGCTGTCATAGTCTTCCTGAACAATGTTCCCGCCCCAAAGAAGATTACCCTTGAATTCAAGTTCTTTTGAAAATGCGGAAGAAACAGAAATTACTGCAACTGCAGCTAATATAAGTCTTTTCATTGGATCATCCTTTGATAAAATAATTTATGAAAGTTATAGGAAAAGAAAATTTATTTCAATAGAAAAATAAAAGTTGCAACCAGAATAAGAACTATAAAAAAATCAGGCGACTGGCCTTTGCGACAATAGCAAAATTTGCATGTAATCGGGAAAATCTTGCCTTGATTTATGATATAAATAATATTATTCTACGCAAAATTTCATACATTTACATAAGGAATGGAATATGAAAATTAGAAATTTATTTGGAGCTATGGCTCTTGCTCTGGTGCTTGTTGGTTGTGGTTCTACAGCAAAAACTACAGTTACAAAAGTTGACGGTACTCTCAATGAAGGCGTTGACGCACCGGCATACAACGGTTTGAAGAGAACTGTTGCCATCGCCCGATTCTCTAACGAAACAGAATATGCCAAAGGAGCTTTCTACGACAAGGAAAATGATCCTGTTGGAAAGCAGGCTCTTGATATTCTTTCTGCAAAACTTGCGGCAACAGGAAAGTTCATTCTTCTTGAAAGATCTGATGCAGACAAGATTCAGGCTGAACTTGAAAAGGCCGGTTCCTCTGCAAAGGGTGCTGTGGCTGATTACCTCATCATCGGTTCTGTTACAGAATTCGGACGCAAGACAACTGGAGAAGTAGGTTTTGTTTCCCGCTCAAAGACACAGACTGTAGAAGCTGGCGTAAACCTTCGTCTTGTAGATGTTTCTTCCGGACAGGTTATTTATTCAGAAGAAGGAAAGGGTCAGGCTGAAACATCATCATCTACAACAATGGGCATGGGTGGTGTTCAGGGATATGACGCAACTCTTTCAGACAAGGCAATTTCAGCCGCCATTGAAAAACTCGTGGAAAACATTGAAAAGACTTGTATGGATCGTCCATGGAAATCTTATTTCCTTTCTTATGATGACGAATCTGTAATCATTGCTGGCGGTGCAAAGCAGAACATTACAGCTGGGAAAGTTCTTTCCGTATATCAGAGGGGAAAGAAAATTAAGAATCCTCAGACAGGACTTATGATTGAACTTCCTGGAACAAAGGTTGGCGAAGTTACAGTTCTTGCAACTGGCGGTACAACTGTTCTTGATGAATATTCCATCGTAAATGTTTCAAGCGGAACTGTTGATGCTAAGAATATTTCCAACTATGTTATCCAGGAATAAATAATAAATAGGAGTTATTATGAAGAAAGTATTGTTGGCTGTTTTTTCAGCTTCACTTGTAGTGCTTCTTGCATCATGTGGAACAACAAGGATGTACAGCTGGTATAATTACCAGGAAGATTACTACAACTATGTAAAGAAGTCTGACAAGGAATCAATGGAAAATCTTATCAAGACTTACGACATGATTATTTCCAAGCAGACAGAAAGCCGTGGAATTGTTCCTCCGGGAATTTATGCTGACTATGGATATCTTCTCCTTCAGAGCGGAAAGACTAAGGAAGGAAAAGCCATGCTCGAAAAGGAAGTTGAACTTTATCCTGAATCAGCCGTGTTTGTAAATTCTTTGCTTAAGAGGGTTAAATAATGAAAAAGTCAGTAATCTATATTGTTGCAGCTTTGTCTGCTGCCATCTTTTTGGGTTCTTGTGCAACAACAAAAAAGTCGGATGTTTACGCAACCATCTATTCTGAAAAACCAGAAGTATTTCTCATCATGCCTCCAATCAACAACAGCAACTATGTTGAAGCAAAGGACTGTTTCTATACAACAATGAATGTTCCTTTGGCAGAAGCCGGTTACTATGTTCTTCCTCCTGCTGCCGTTTACGACACAATGCAAAGGGAAAGTGCCTATGATTCTGAAAGATTCATCGACGGAAGCCTTAAGAAGTTCAATCAGCTTTTCGGTTGTGATGTAGCAGTATTCACAATTATCAAAAGCTGGGACAAGTCTTTGATTGGATCTTCAATCGTAATTGAAATCGAATACATCTTCAAGTCTGCAAAGACAAATGAAGTTCTTTTTAGAAGGGATGCCACAATCAAATGCGACACTTCAACTGGAGCTTCTACAAATTCTTTGCTTGGTGCATTGATTATTGCAGCTGTTGATGCAGTAAAGACAGCAGTTTCTGAATATGTTGATGTAGCAGCAAGATGCAACATCACAGCCTTGTCAGATCTGCCTGCAGGCAAGTACAGTCCAAAGTACGGCCTTGATGGTGCAGAAAGCGCTATGGGAGCAAAGATTACAATTACAGCATCTAAATAATCGGTCTAAAACCGAAAGAGATTTTTAATCCCGGCAACCGAAATTTTCCTTGTCCGTTGCCGGGATTTTTTTTTCTAGAAGCTGCCAAGAACAGCAACCATTATAATAACCTGAAAGCAATGAAGCAGCTGATCTACAAACCAGGTGATTTTCCTAACATGTGTTCTAAAAATATCAATTACATAATGCAGAATCACATTACCAAAGAAAGTAAAAATAAAAGTCCACCAGAAAACATTGTTACTGAATCCGAATTTGCAATATCCAAAAACGGCCAAGGGCAGAATTGAAAGGAATGCCCATTCAAATGCATGTGCAATTAAACAGGGAATCCAGCTGTTTTTTTCATATTTCCATGCCGCAGGAT
>JAHAZL010000029.1 GCA_018384055.1 Treponema sp. | reverse complement strand
CTGCTGAAAAAGATGTCATTCCCGTGCTCGACACGGGAATCTCTTTTTGTAAATCGTTGTATTACAAAGAAATAGATTATCGGGTCTAGCCCGATAATGACATTTTTGATACTTTTTCAGTGGCCTCTTTGTCTAACGAGACCTTTTTTTTATTTCTCCTGTAAATCTCGTTTATTTCTTCTGTATAAATTCCAGAATCCTTGTAGACAGTAAGTGCAGGTTCAACAATTAGTTCCGGGTGAAGGCATTTTTCTGCTTCCAAAAGAACCATTGTAGGTTTTTTGTTTTTTTTAGGCTGAACCAACCTGATTCTTCTTGCCCCCAGATTATATTTTTCAAGAAGAATAAAAATTTCGCCAAGTCTGTTGGGTCTGTGGATCATGAAAAATTTCCCGTTGGATTTTAAAAGATCTGCAGAAGATTTTAGGACATCTTCAAGAGTACAATGGATTTCCTGTCTTGCTATGGATATTGGATTTTCTTTAACTGTTGAATCATTTTTCATGTAAGGAGGATTAACGGTAACTGCATCGTAAGTGTTTTTTTCTAGAATAGAAGTTGCATCCTTCAGATTTCCTTCAAATATTTTGATTCTGTCATTGAGGTTGTTTAATGTGACGCTTTCTTTTGCTAGGTCTGCAATATCCTTCTGAAGTTCAATTCCGTGAATTTCTTGAGCTTTTATTATACCAGCGAGCAAAATCGGTATGATTCCGTTTCCCGTGCACAAGTCGCAGATTTTTTTTCCGTGAATTCCCTTTGCATAGTCTGCCAGTAGAACTGCGTCGATGCCAAAACAGAATTTGCTTTTGTCCTGATAGATTTTATAAGGGCTGCCGCATAGAGAAAGTTCTTCTAGGGAAATGTTACTTGTCATGTGGTGATTATATCAGTTTTTCATTACAATACAAAACATGTTTCCTCCATTTGAAGAATCCCTTGCATTAAAAGAATGCCGTAAAATTATTTCTCTTCTGAATGAAAAAAGAATAACCCTAGAATATACGGGGAAAATCAGTCCAGAACGTGCTTCCAGTGGAATAATGATAGGTGCATGCCTTTCTAAAAATGATATTGATGAAACAGTTCGTCTATATACGGTTTCAGGAAACGCAAGAAGAATTGTAGATGCTGAAAATACTATAGACGGTTTTTTTGTTGAACCAATAGTATCGACTGAAAAAATTACAGGGGCTCTTGCTGAAAATGATGAAGAAATCCACAGGCTTACGGATGAAATAAATGCCTGTGAAGATGTGCTTAAAAAAAATGAACTTAAAAAACAGCGGGAAAAACTAACGACAGAATCCCTTGCTAAAGTACACGATTTATATTCTTTTCATTGCTTCAACGGAAAAGTAAAAAGCCTTAAGGAAATCTCTGCCGTAACAAACAGGGGAAAACTGCCGCCTACAGGAACAGGTGACTGCTGTGCCCCAAAATTGCTGGACTATTGCTATGCTAATCGCCTTATGCCTTTTAGCATGTGCGAGGTCTTCTACGGTAATGATAGCGAAACAAAAAAGTCAGGTCAGGTTTACGACCCCTGCGATGAACGATGCGGATTAATCCTACCTGAAATTCTTGGACTTGAAGTGCTTTATCGGGATTCCCACATTTGCGTTGTAAACAAGCAGAGCGGTTTATTAAGCGTTCCTGGACGAGGACCTGAAAAGGAAGACTCAATAGAAAAAAGATTCCGCCTGATTTACGCAGATGCTGTTGAAATAAAGCAGCCTGCCGTTCACCGCCTTGATATGGAAACAAGCGGAATAATGGTCCTTGCCTTTACAAAGGAAGCCCACAGGGCAATGAACATGGCTTTTGAGCGTGGTGATGTTCAGAAAGAATATGTGGCCCTTCTTGATGGTGTCCTTGCGCGCAAAGGTGTCCCTCGGCACGGACAGAATGAACTTTATTTTCGCCTTGATGTGAACAACCGGCCCCACCAAATCTGGGATGATGTAAACGGAAAGAAAGCTATTACTGAATGGAATATTCTTGGCGTTGAAAAATATGTTGCTCCAGACGGTACAAGAACTGATGCAACAAGAATTCAATATATTCCTCATACGGGAAGAACCCATCAGCTGCGTCTTGTATCTGCAGACAGCCACGGTTTCGGAATGCCTATAATCGGTGATACCCTCTATGGCCATTGCAAACCTGGAGAGCGATTAATGCTCCATGCAAAAAAAATCACCTTCCCGCATCCTGCAACAGGGGAGAAGGTGACTTTCGAATGTAAGGAACCTTTTTAGTTTATGTTAGTTATGCAAAGGCACCCGTGGGTCGCCGCGTCATTGCATTCCTCGCGATGACGCTGCCTTCGTCATTGCAACCCGGCATGCCCCCCGTCATTGCATTCCTCGCAATGATTCTGCCTTCGTCATTGCAACCCCGGAATACCCCCGTCATTGCGAATTCGGAATGCCCCGTCATTGCGAGCCCGGAATGGGCGAAGCAATCCATATGCCAGTTAAGCAAAGGCACCCGTGGATCTTCTCATTACACATTAAACTTGAAGAAAAGAACATCGCCGTCCTGAACAACATATTCCTTTCCTTCCTGACGGTATTTTCCTGCAGCCTTGATAGCTGCTTCAGACTTGTATTCCCTAAGGTCATCAACTGTGTAGGCTTCAGCCTTAATGAATCCCTTTTCAAAGTCCGTGTGGATAACACCTGCAGCCTGTGGTGCCTTGTCGCCAGCGTGGATTGTCCAGGCACGGCATTCGTCAGCTCCACCTGTAAAGAATGTGCGGAGTCCCATCAGATGGTAAACAGTGCGTGCAAGAACTGTAAGTCCCGATTCCTTAAGGCCAACTGAATCCATGAATTCCTTGCGGTCTGCATCATCTGTAATGTCTGAAAGGTCAGATTCAAATTTACCGCAGATTACGATAACTTCCGATTTCTGTTCAGCGGCAAATTTCTTTACAGTTTCAACGTACTTGTTTGTACCGCTGTCGATTGTATCTTCATCGATGTTGCAGACATAAACCTGTGGCTTGATTGTCAAAAGGTGAAGTTCGTAAACTGCAGCCTTTTCTTCGTCAGTAAGGTCTGCCATGCGTGCGCACTTTCCGTCTTCAAGAAGAGGCTTGATTTTTTCTACTGCGCTGAAATATGGGGCAAGACGCTTTTCTTCATCCTTGCCAAGGGCGCGGATCTGCTTTGTAACTTTTTCCGCATGCTTGTTGATTGTATCAAGGTCAGCCTGGGCAAGCTCAAAGTCGATTGTAAGGATGTCGCTTTCAGGATCGATTGGAGCATCTGTCTTTGCATCTTCACGAACATGCTGAATGTCAGGATTGTCAAAGCAGCGGACAACATGAGCGATAACGGCTGTTTCACGGATGTTTGCAAGGAACTTGTTTCCAAGACCTTCGCCCTGGCTTGCACCCTTGATGAGGCCAGCAATGTCAACGAAGTCTACTGTTGCAGGAATCTTCTTCTTTGGTTCAAAAACAGAGCACATGAAATCAAGGCGTTCATCAGGAAGGTCTACGATACCGACATTTGGATCAATAGTGCAGAAAGGGTAGTTTGCAGCTTCTGCAGGAGCCTTTGTTAGTGCGCTAAAAATAGTTGACTTTCCTACATTAGGAAGTCCAACGATACCACATGTAAGTTTCATATCATTACTCCAAATTATTTTTCAATTACTTCTTTTGCGCGTGCAAGAGCAGCATTGATGTTTGCACAGATGTTTTCACGGCCAAGTTTATCAGACATGCCTGATTTTTCACAGAGCATGAAAGGCTGTGTATGGATTCCGCTCAAAATGATTATGATTCCTTTTCTGTCGCAGGCAGCCTTTGCCTGTTCAAGAGCCTGGATTCCGCCTGCATCAAGGTAAATGAGGTTTCTCATGCGGAAGATCAAAGCCTTGCAGTCAGAACCTGCGCGTTCAATGGCATATTCGAATTTTCTTACTGTACCAAAGAAGAGGGAACCTTCGATTTCGTAAACCAAAACACCCTTTGGAAGGTCGATTGTTTCTGTGCTTCCGTCACCCTTGATGCCAGTAACGATTGTTGTGTTTCCAGTTTCAACTTCAGAAAGATCGATGATTTTCTTGATGAAGAAGAAGGCTGCAATGACGAGTCCAACGCCGATTGCGTATGTAAGGTCTACAAACACAGTAATGAGGAATGTTGCTGTAAGAACTGCAATGTCAGACTTCTGTCCCTTGAGGAGTTTGCGGATTGAAGGAATGCCTGCCATGTTCCAGGCAACCTGAATCAAAACTGCGGCGAGGGCAGCCATAGGAATGTATTCAACATATTTTCCGAAGAAAATCATGATCAAAAGGAGAACGATTGCGTGGATGATGCCTGCGACTGGAGTGCGTCCTCCGTTGTTGATGTTTGTAGCTGTACGGGCAATGGCGCCTGTTGCTGGAAGTCCGCCGAAAAGTGGCGAGAAAATATTTGCGATACCCTGTCCGATGAGTTCGTTGTTTGAGTCATGCTTTGCACCGATCATACCGTCTGCAACGACTGCTGAAAGAAGGGATTCAATGGCTGCAAGAACTGCGATTGAAATTGCTGTTGGGAAAACAGTTTTGATTGTCATGAAACTGAAGTCTGGGGCCTTTGGAGAAGGCAAGCTTGATGGAATCTTGTATCTGTCGCCGATGAGGGTTGTTTCAAGACCGCATGTTCTATTGAGGATAATGTGGATAACTGTAGCAAGAATGATTACGATGAGGGATCCAGGAATCTTCTTTGTTACCTTTGGCCACATGAAAAGGGCAGCGAGGGAAAGGATTGCCATGATTGTTGTGTATGCATCGATTGTGTTGAAAATCTGTGAGTAGGCAATCATCTTCTGATGGAATTCACCAGGCATCTTTTCAAACTTTTCACCAAGAATCATTACAGGATTTGCTGCAGTGATTGGTGCAAGACCAAAAAAGTCTCCGATCTGACCGCTTGCGATTGTTACTGCAATGCCTGCGGTGAATCCTACGACGATTGTATATGGAATGAATTTTACGAGACCACCCAGCTTGAATGCGCCAAGAAGAATGAGGAGTATACCTGCAATCACAGTTGCTGTTGCAAGACCGCCAATTCCAAGCTGCGGATTATTTACGATGGCATAGATGATTACAGTGAATGCACCTGTAGGACCGCCAATCTGACATCTTGTTCCACCGAATGCAGCGATGCAGAAACCTGCGATGATGGCTGTGTAAAGACCTGTTTCAGGACTGCAGCCTGAAGCAATAGCAAATGCAATGGAAAGTGGAAGAGCCACGATTCCGACGATGATACCTGCAATAGCGTCCTTAGCAAAAGCGGCGCCCGAGTATCCTTTCAATGTGTTAAGTAACTCTGGTTTATACATAGTGCGCGTATTATGATACTTTTATAGAAAATAAACAAT
>JAHAZL010000023.1 GCA_018384055.1 Treponema sp. | reverse complement strand
ACCTCAAAACTTCAAATTCCTCGGCAGAAAGTTGAAACATAAATTCTTCTGGAAATCGTTCAATATTTCTTTTTACCTGCTCGTTAAGTCGCTTTGTTTCAACGCCATAAATTTCCGCCAAATCACTATCCAGCATTACCTGAACACCACGAATTGTATAAATCTTATTTTTTAAATCACTTTCATTAAGAATTATACTTTTGTTCTCCATACTCATCTCCTACAGTTTAATCTCGTACCCCAAATCCTTGAACACTTTCAGAAGTTCTTTTTTGCTTTCTTCTTCCTGTTTGAGTAAATCTGTAAGTTCTGTCTGAAGAGTTTTCATTGTTGTGTCAAAATCTGCTGTTTCATCATGGTTTACAAATTCAATGTAACGGCTTGGAACGAGAGTATATCCTTTTTCTACAATTTCACTCTTTTTGGCACTGTAACAAAATTCTGGAACATTCTGATAATCATTATTGTCATTCTGCCAGTTGTGGAAAGTTCCAGTTACCTTGTTTCTTTCTTCCTGAGTAAGTTCAACATATTTCTTTTCATAGGGACTTCCCATCTGGCGAAGATCCATAAACAAAACTTCATCTTCTCTGGCACGGAATTTTCTCATTTTGCCGTTCTGCTGAACCATTCTTGCTTTTTTGTTCTTGTTCAAAATCCACAAAGTAACCGAAATATCTGTTGTATAAAAAAGATTTCTTGGAAGAATTACGATTGCTTCTATAAGATTGTTTTCAATAAGCTGCTTACGGATTTCAAGTTCCTGACCTTCGCCGCTTAATGCTCCGTTTGCAAGAAGGAAGCCTGCAGTTCCGTTTGTGCTGAGTTTTGAAACCATGTGCAGAATCCAGCCGTAATTTGCATTGCTTGTTGGAGGAACAACATAACCATCCCATCTTGAATCCTGTGTAAGTTCATTTTCTTCACGCCAGTCTTTCTGATTAAACGGAGGATTTGCCATTATGAAGTCTGCACGAAGGTCTTTGTGCAAATCATTTGTAAAAGTGTTGGCAGCCTTTTCCCCAAGGTCACAAGGAATACCACGAATGGCAAGGTTCATTTTTGCCATTTTGTAAGTTGTACTTGTTCCTTCCTGACCATAAACAGAAATATCTTTTGTACTTCCCGCATGATTTTCTACAAATTTCAAGGACTGAACGAACATACCACCAGAACCACAACAAGGGTCGTAGATTTTTCCTTTATATGGTTCAATCATTTCGGCAATAAGATTTACTACTGTTTTTGGAGTATAGAATTCACCTTTACCTTTTCCTTCCTGAAGAGCAAACTTTGTAAGGAAGTATTCATAGACACGACCCATAATGTCGTTTTCTTTGTCTGCAGTGGTCTGAATATTGTTAATTTCATCGAGAAGAGCTGCAAGTTTTGAAACATCAATTCCAAGTCGAGAATAATAGTTATCTGGCAAAGCACCTTTTAATGTTGGATTCTGTTTTTCAATTGTGTTCAATGCTGTGTCAATTTTGAGGGCAATATCAGTCTGCTTGGCATTTTCCATAATGTATGACCAGCGAGATTCTTCCGGCACAAAGAAAACATTCTTCATTTCATAGAATTCCTGCATATCAATGTATTTTTCTTTGCCTTCAGCTTTGAGTTCTTCCTTGCGGTCATTGAATTTGTCATTAACAAATTTCAAGAAAATCAGACTGAGAACTACATGCTTGTATTCTGCAGGTTCTACAGTTCCTCGCAATTTATCACAAGAACTCCAAAGAGCATCTTCAAAACTCACCTGTTTTTTTGCTTTTGCCATTTTATAAATTCTCCTAAGGATATTTTACTATGGTGCGGTGCCAAAGAATGACACTCTGATTATTTTTCTTCAGAATTTTCGTCATTTACAACGCAAATATCGCCAACATCACAATGAAGCGCTTTACATATTTTCTGGAGACTTTCCATTGAAATATAATCGCCTTTACTGAGTTTAGCTAAAATGTTCGAAGAAATACCTGCCAATGGCATAAGTTCGGTTTTATTCTTAATTCCCATAGCAGCAAGCTTTTTCCAAAGTTTTGAATAGTCTATAAACATAATCCACCTTATTCTCATTATATCATGAAAGCGTGAAAAAAGGGAGCTTTTGTTAAAACAAAATGCCCGGAATTCGTAAGAATTTTAGGCAATCGCGCAAAATAAACGCATGGGAATCATCGCGAACAATGGAGTAAAACTTCAAAAAAAAATCCAGTAACCCCACATTTAGCGTTATTATAATTTATTTTTTATAAACTTTTTCTACCTTGCCGTCGCCGTCCGCAAAGTGAATAATTTCGCAGTAGTAATATCCATCATTAATAAGTTTTTTATCTATGCTGTAATAATCCATTCCTTTAAACATTTCTGAATTCTGTCTGATTCCGTAACGTTCCCACTTTGCCCAATCATCACCATAATCTACAGGAGAAGAAAGTGTATCCGCTTTTTTATAGTGCATTTATTATTCTGCAATTCTGGTTCTGAATAAAAATAATAACTTTTTGAAGGAATTCCAGTATTATATCCTTTAAAGAGATTGTTCATATCCCCTTCCCAGGTGACAACTGCTATAATATTTTTTTAAATTGCAGATGAAAATTTTCCACTCTCGTTCAAATAGTATTCAGAAAAATGTTCATCCTCATCATCAATTGCAGTTATAAAATCTTTTTTACCATCATCATAATATTTATAAACCCATCTTTTACTTTCTTCGTCAAAATATTCAATAGATACCCAATGACTCCCTTCCTTTATTACTTTTCCGGAATTTTGATAATTAATAGTAAAAACAGAACCATTTCATGAATAAGCAGGCATCTGTTCAAGCATGCTGATTTGAGCATATCCAATTGGTCCAAGCAAGCAACTATTGCTGACGGAACTGCCAGCAGTTCCGTCGTTTAAGGAATTACATGGAGGCAAGCAATATAAAACACAAAAAAAACGCGCCACGGATGGCGCGTCATTTGGCAAACAAAATCAGTCTGAGAAAATCCCAGCCCCTTAAAGCCACGGATGGCGTTCAAAGGGCAAGCAACTATTGCTGACGGAACTGCTGGCAGTTCCGTCGTTTAAGGAATTACATGGAGGCAAGCAATATAAAACACAAAAAAACGCGCCACGGATGGCGCGTCATTTGGCAAACAAAAATCACCACGAACTGCTTTTGCAGTTCGTGCAGTCTGAGAAAATCCAGGAGGGATTTTCTCAGACCTTAAATTGATCAATTTCCCTACCGATCTTTTCGATGGAATCCTTCATGGCTGCAGAGATGTCTGAAAGAACAACACCAGTTTCGTTGATCTTTTTTGCACCTGCAGACATTTCTTCCATACTGAGTTTCATTACATCAGTTGCATCCTGAAGGTTCTTTATTTCAGAAAGGATCTGCCTGTTACCTTCAGACATTTCGCGGGATGCGCTCTTAACTTCAGCAGTACTGTCATTCATGTTATGGAGGGCTTCGTTAATCTGCTGAGAGCCTTCAGTCTGTTCATCCATTGCAGATTTAATCTGGCGAACAAGCTCATCTGTTTCCTGAATCTTAGTTGCAACATTCTGGAAAGCAGAGCTGGACATGTTTGATGCAGAAACAACACTGTCAATTGCATCCCTGATGCTGTTCAGTTCTTCACCGATTGTCTTTGACTGGGCAGAAGATGTTTCTGAAAGCTTACGGATTTCGTCGGCAACAACAGAGAATCCCTTGCCTGCTTCACCGGCATGTGCAGCTTCGATGGCAGCATTCATGGCAAGAAGGTTTGTCTGGGCTGCGATTGCAGAAATTGCAATGTTTGCTTCCTGAAGAGTCTCGCTCTGAACCTTAATCTTTTCAATCTTTTCATTTACATCAAGCTGAATCTGGGCACCAGAATTTGCACTTGTCGAAAGATTTTCAAAAGAAGAAGCCATCTTATCAACAGAAGTATTTACAGACTTGATGTTTCCGATCATCTGTTCAACAGCAACAGAAGCCTGATGGATTCCGTCACTCTGATTTTCAATCATCCTTTCAAGAGATTCAATGTTTGAAGCAATTTCATTTACGGCACCGGCTGTTTCCGTAACGCTGTTACTCTGATTGTTGATCTGACTGTGAACGGAATCAATGTTTTCAATGATTTCTGTAATTGATGCGCTTGTATCGTCAGCACTGGCAATCAGGTTTTCACCGGCAGAAGAAAGTTCAACCTTGGAAGCCTTTAGTTGTGTCATGATAGCCTGAAGTTTTCCTACGAAGGTGTTGAATCCGTCTACAACTTCACCGACCTCATCGTTGGAAGACTGTGTAATTCTGCTTGAAAGGTCTGCATGGCCTGTAGAAATTTCCGCAATGGAATTCTTTACGTAGAACAAAGGCCTGATGAGACTTGAAATACTGAGGATGCCTATTATTGCACCAACAAAAATGGAAACAATAAGAATGATTGTAATAGCATGGCTCAATTTTGTGAGTGAACCAAAATAATAGTCATAGGGAGCAGCACAGAAAACAAACCAGTCGCTGTCACCACCAACAGGCTTATAGCTTGCTATCATCTTCTGTCCTGTAGCAGGCTCAGTAAAGAATTCCACATCAGATTTTCCTGCCATGGCATTACCTAATACTTTAGCAAGTTCTGAATTTGGATCGAGTTCAGCAACAGAATTTCCCTTGAAAGTATCCTTGTTTACATTTCCTACAGTATTACCTGTCTTCATGTTGATGATTCCAGGATGCATTCCACCACCAACATCAATGCTTTCAATGATTTCAGAAATGAAGTTACCGTCCCTTACACAGCAAACTGCACCTACAATCTGTCCATTGTCATAAACAGGAACTGAATAGCACATAATAAGCTGGTTTGTAATGGTGTTTAAGAATGGATCGCGGACATATTCCTGCCCTGCCAAAGGAGCCTTAATGTACTCTCTGTCCCCAAAGTAAATTGGAACACCTGGTTTTTCAGGAATAAATGAATATCCGTCTTTGCCGTAGAAAGTAATGTTCACATACTTTCCTTTGCTTTCCTTTGCAATTGCAACCAGCTGCTGGCACTTTTCTTCCGTTGTGAGTTCATCACTCTTTATCATAGGAAGTTTTGCAAGATTACGGGCAAAATTCAATTCAGCAGTATTACGAATGCTGATATCCAAAGCTGCATTTTCAGTTACCAATGTAACTACCTTTGTTACTGAATCTCCAAGGGCTGCATCTGCTATATTGTGAACCATAATGCTCTGTACAACTGAACAAGCAATGATGAGTCCGACGATTACAGCCAAGAGTTTAATTTTTAACGAAATCTTTTTCTTCATGTTATAGACCTCTTGTCATATTATATGACATTGATTCAAAGAATTCAAAATATCAAGACTTTTGAAAGTAAAAAAACATAATGAACTGTTTTTTTTCATTATGGTTTTTTTACGATTTTTTTGACTTTTATCAGCCTTCAAGGGAAGTCTTCTGGGTTACAGGAACTTTCTTTTCATAGCAGGCAAAAGTTTCCTCTACAAGTGTAGAGTCAGATCTCTTTGTAATGAAGCTTACAATCGGAACGATTACAAGGCCCGCAAACATGGCAATGGCACCGCTGTTGATAGGTGATTTCATGATTGCAGGGAAGTATGGACGGAAGAACATGTTCAAAATCATGAGGAGGGATCCAAATGTAAAGCTTACATAGCAGGAAGCCTTAGTTGTATTCTTCCAGTAAAGGGAGTACATGAAGGGAGCTAGGAAAGCACCTGCAAGAGCACCCCAGGAAACACCCATAAGTTGGGCAATGAAGGTAACATTCGACTTGTACTGGACAAGGGCGATTGCTGCAGAAATTGCAATGAACACAACTATGAGGGCACGGATCATGAGGACCTGTTTCTTTTCAGACATATTCTTGATGAAGTTGTCCTTGAGGAAGTCGATTGTCAAAGTAGAGCTTGAAGCGATTACAAGAGATGACAAAGTAGACATGGAAGCCGAAAGAACAAGAATGACAACGAGGGCAATAAGAACCGGGCTCAAAGTTGAAAGCATGGCAGGAATGATTGCATCAAAACCGCCTGCTGGAACTCCCTTTGGACCAACATTGAGGATGTCCGAGAAGAGGCGACCAAAACCACCGAGGAAGTAACATCCGCCTGCAACAACGAAAGCAAAAAGTGTACTGATGATTGTACCCTTCTTGATTGATTCTTCATTCTTGATGGCGTAGAATTTCTGGACCATCTGAGGAAGCCCCCAGGTACCAAGGGAAGTAAGGATAACAACAAAGAAAAGGTTCAATGGATCCGGACCAAAGAAGCTTGCAAAGATTCCAGGTGTTGCTGAAACTTTTGCATCTTCAATGCGTGCAAGGCCATCGAGGGCTGCCATGAAACCACCCTTTGACATTAGAACTGCCGCAATGATGACACTGATGCCAACCAGCATGATGATGCCCTGGATGAAATCGTTGATAGCTGTTGCCATGTATCCGCCTGCAATAACATAGATTGCGGTAAGAACAGCCATAAGGATGATGCAGACAGAATAGTCAATGTTGAATGCCATTCCGAAGAGGCGTGAAAGTCCGTTGTACAAAGATGCTGTATATGGAATGAGGAAGATGAAGATGATTATGGAAGCGTAGATCTTAAGGGCAGTTGAATTAAAACGACGACCAAAGAACTGAGGCATGGTTGCACTGTCCAGATGCTGGGTCATGATCCTTGTTCTTCTTCCAAGGACAACCCAAGCCAAAAGGGAACCGATGATAGCGTTTCCGATTCCAGCCCATGTGGCAGAAAGACCGTATCTCCAGCCAAACTGACCTGCATAGCCTACGAAAACAACGGCAGAAAAATACGAAGTTCCATAAGCAAAAGCTGTAAGCCATGGACCAACCGAGCGGCCCCCCAGAACGAAACCGTTTACATCTGTTGAATGCTTTCGGCAGTAAAGACCGATGGCAACCAGAACAGCAAAGTAAACAACCAGAATGAACAACTTAACCACAATCAACCTCTGTTTTCCTGTTCAACTAATTTATCTGCACCGTACATTTTACGAAGCTTTGGCTTTTCAATTTTTCCCGTGGCATTGCGAGGAATTTCTGCAAAGATGAATTCCTTAGGTCTCTTGTAGCGAGGCATGCCTTCACAGAATTCAGTGATTTCTTCAAGGGACAATGACATGCCATCCTTTACTTCAATGATTGCAACTGCCTTTTCTCCAAGGCGGCGGTCAGCAAGGCCGATTACGGCAACATCCTTTACCTTGCCATTCTTGCGTATGAAATCTTCTATCTGAACCGGATAAAGGTTTTCACCGCCTGAAACAATTACATCTTTCTTGCGGTCAACAAGGAAGTAGAAACCGTCTTCATCCTGCATGGCCATGTCACCTGTATAAAGCCACCCGTCTTTAAGGCATTCTTTTGTTGCTTCTTCATTTCGGTAATAGCAGGTCATTACGCCAGGTCCCTTTACGCAAAGTTCACCCACATCGCCTCGCTTAACAACATTGTCGTGCTCATCAACAATCTTGCATTCCCATCTGTAACCAGGAACACCGATGGCGCCAACCTTGTGAATGTTTTCCATACCAAGATGTACGCATCCAGGGCCCGTAGATTCTGAAAGTCCATAATTTGTATCGTACTGGTGATTTGGGAAATATTCCTTCCATCTTTTAATGAGAGAAGGCGGAACAGGCTGAGCACCGATATGCATGAGCCTCCATTGAGAAAGTTCATAGTCCTTCAGTTTTAGTGAACAGTTATCAAGGCTATCAAGAATATCCTGAGCCCAAGGTACAAGAAGCCAGACAATAGTACATTTTTCCTTTGAAATTGCATCAAGGATGATTTCAGGTTTAGTTCCCTTAAGGAGTACCGCTTTTGAACCTGCTACAAGGGACCCCATCCAATGGAATTTTGCACCCGTGTGATACAAAGGAGGAATGCAGAGGAACACATCGTTTCGTCCGGTTTCATGGTGCTTCTGCTCCATTTCAGCAGCCTGAATCAAAGACAAATGCTTGTGAAGGATAGCCTTAGGGAATCCTGTTGTTCCGCTTGAAAAATAAATGGCCCCGTCATCTTCTTCCGTAATCTTGATGTCAGGAGCCTGACTTGAACAGTCGGCAACAAGTTCGCGATAACTTTCGGCAAAGCTTGGACAACCGTCACCGTAATAAATCAAAAGCCTTCCCTTGCGGAGTTTTTCCACATTCTGTTCGATACGACCGATAAACGAAGAACTGAAAACAATTGCATCGACTTCCGCAAGTTCTGCACAGTAAAGGATTTCATCTGCGTCATATCTGAAATTGAATGGAACGGCGATTGCTCCGGTTTTTAAAATTCCAAAGTATATCGGAAGCCATTCAAGGCAGTTGTACATAATTATGGCAACCTTGTCGCCTTTTTTTATTCCGCGTGAAATAAGCATGTTGGCAAAACGGTTTGCCTTTTCATCAAATACGCTCCAGGTAATTTCACGGCGATAGGGATCGGTTTTATCGCTTTCTATCAAGTTGAATTCTTTCCAGGTAACACGACGGTTATCTTTTTCTTCTGGATTAAGTTCAACAAGGGCAATTTCATTGCCGTAAAGTTTGGCATTTCGTTCAAGAAGTTCAGTAACTACCATTTTATTTTCCTTGTAAATTATGAATGCATTTTTTTCATATCCTTAAGATTATAAAATACAAATTCTGATTTTACAAATATAATGATTGAAATAAAAAAGGGCCGTTCGTTAAAACAGCCCTATGCAGATTACTTTTTAATTGTCAGTCTTCTTTTTCTTACCGAACCTTGGATGTTCAAGTTCAGGTTCACCGTAGTCATGGAAGAGTCTCATGCCTGTCGAAGTTGTAACGATTCTGGAGAATCCAACATAATCGATTTCAATTCCAGGCTTTGTGTGGACAAGTTCAACTTCATAGAATCCCTTTGTAAGTTTGAGGAGCCCCATGATGGCACCTTCAGATCTTCCTTCTGTTGTACGACAGTTGAGGGAAACGGCATTTTCACCGTCAATGTTAAGGTTGCATACCGACTGGGAAACTGTTCCGTCATCTTCTTTTCTGAACATGGCAAGGAAATTGTAGACATCATCTTCCGGAACTTCCATATAAGCTTTTGTCTGACCATTTTTCATGAACTTTGTTGTTTCACCGTAGGCAATTTCCCCTTCAGGAATCTTGTCCAGCTTTGAAACGAATCCAGGAACATCGTTGAGGCCGCGGAGAGGACGTTCGGCAACTTTTGTTTCAATCATGAAAGCAACCACATCGCGGGCACAGCGCTGAAGTTCACTGCGCTTAAGTTTTCCTGAGGCCAAAGACTTTCTAAGGTCATCGTCGTTGCCGTCAAGTTCGGCTTTGTCGTTCTGACAGATCATGTACACATCGTTTCTTGAGCGGATCATCTGCGAAACCATTTCATTGTCACTGTTTCCGCCTTCCACGCAGTCATTTACCTGAGCCCACCAGTCAGTCATCACAAGACCTTCATATTTCCAGTCATCACGGAGAATTGTCTGGCAGAGTTCATAGTTGCTTGCAGCCTGCACACCGTTGATCAGGTTGTAGCTGGACATGATGGACTTTGCACCACTCTTCTTTACTGCCATTTCAAATGGAGCAAGATAGATTTCACGCAAGGCTCTTTCCGAAACAATTGCATTGTTTACGCGGCGACCGTTTTCACGGTTATTGCATGCATAGTGCTTGATTGTTGGCCATACACCACGGCTCTGGATTCCGTCAAGAATAGTACAGGTCATGGCACCAGTAAGCAACGGATCTTCAGAAAAATACTCAAAGTTGCGTCCGCAAAGTGGATTGCGCTGGATGTTGATTCCAGGTCCAAGGCAAGTGTCGATCTTGTTTTCCACAAGTTCATCGCCTTCGTATTCCATGAGTTCCTTTACAAGATCAAGGTTCCATGAACAGGCAAGCAATGTTCCTATAGGCATAAGGTTTGCTTCCGTTCCCGTATCCATACGGATTCCGCTAGGACCATCTGCACATCCTGCAACAGGAATTCCAAACTGATAGAGGGCTTCGCTCAAACCACCCATGGCACTTGCAAGGCCAGGAACAGTTTTGCGGCTCATCATTCCTTCACCGCGGCAAAGGGTCATGAGCATCGTGTCATCAAGCTGGGCAATGAACGCATCAAGTTTTGAAGGATCTGCCTTTACATCAAGGAACTTTATTCCCTTGTCTCCGGTGTATGGGATTTCTGCAGGAATGGAATCTTCAATGCGCTTCTTAAGGTCATATTTTCTTGCAGGTGTTTTTTCCATTGCAACTTTTCCGCCTTCATTCCTAATGCGGTCAAAAGATTTAACTGGAGCCGCTGCAGAAGTAAGCTGCTCAACAACAGAAGTTTCTGCAAGTTCAATGGAATCGCTTTCTTCAAATTCTACAGGGGATGCACTTAGGGAATCTGTTCCGCCGTAAACAAAATATTTTCCAGCTTCAAGAACCTTGCAGAAGGCATGTCCCGTTGCACCGCTGTCATCATAAGATGCATGGTTTTCAATGTTGAAGGAAAGCTCTACAAGTTCTTCCTGACCAGGCTGAAGAAGTTCCGTCTTTATGAAGGCTGCAAGTTCGCGAGCTGGTTTTCCAAGTTTTCCCTGAGGACATGAAACATAAAGCTGAACAACTTCTTTTCCTGCAACCTTGCCCGTATTGCGCACAAGAGCCTTTGCAGAAATTTCCTTTCCGTTGAATTTTGCCTTTGAGAATTCAACGGAGAAAGATGTATAGCTCAAGCCGAATCCAAATGGATAGAGAATCCTGTCCTTTGCAAATGTATTGAAATATCTGTAGCCAACATAAATATCTTCAAGATAAATGCTGTCCACACCAGTATTGAATCCTGCAGTAGAAGGATAGTCTTCGATTGTCTTTGCAATTGTACAGCTGAGTTTTCCGCTTGGATTTGATTTTCCAAGGAGAATGTATGCAGCAGACCTTCCGCACTCCTGTCCACCCTGCCATGCATAGACCACTGCAGTAATGTGACCATTGAGTTCAGGAGAATCAAGCCAGCTGCTGTCTACGATTCCACAGGCATTGTATACAACGCAGACTTTTTCAAAAGCAGCACAGATGTTCTTAATATTTTCAAATTCTTCATCTGTAAGAAGCCATGAACCTTTTTCATTTACAAGGTCCTTGTCTTCTCCGGCATTTCGTGTAATTACAATTACAGCCTTTGAAGATTTTTTTGCGCACTCTGATGCAAGTTCCTTTGAAACAGGCATTTCCTTCTGGTTCCAAGGCTCTGCAGCCCAGGCACCGCCACCATTGTCAAAAGGATTTTCCTTTACAAAAGCCCTGTATTTTTCTGCAAGCTCTTTGTCTGCATTTGGAAGATTGTCGATTAAATTTGTTGAATAAGGTGCGTGAACTGAACCGCCTGAACCGAGACCGCACTTGATGAAATTGATCTGGCCGCGACCAAAAACTGCAACACTTTCATTTTCATTGAGAGGAAGAGTTTCTTTTTCATTTCGTAGGAGTACGATTCCTTCCTGTGCTGCTTCCAAAATTTTATCTGCGAATGTCATTTGTGACCTCCATAAGTATAACCGCCCTTTTTTATACAACATTGAATAAAAAAAATAAATAAACGCTGTGTTTAAAAGACATTAAAAAGGTAAATTTAACACAAACAAAAAGGCCGTCTGGCATATTCCAAACGGCCCTTCTTTAAGCAAAACTTTTGATTAAAGGTATTCTGCTGTCTTGTCTTCCCAGTCGATGATTTCTTCCGGCTTGAAGAAGATGTTGATTTCGCGTTCTGCGCTTTCGTCGCTGTCAGATGCGTGGATGATGTTGCAGTTTGTATGGAGGCCAAAATCACCGCGGATTGTTCCTGGCTGTGATTCTGTTACCTTCGTTGCACCAACAAGTTTGCGAACGAGAGTAACGCATTCATCCCCCTGCCAAACCATTGCAACAACCGGTGCGCTTGTAATGTAGCCTACCAGGTCACTGAAGAATGGCTTTTCTTTGTGTTCTGCATAGTGCTTTTCTGCAACTTCTTTTGTAATCTGAATCATCTTAAGGCCAACAAGCTTGAGGCCCTTTCTTTCAAGGCGAGTAATTACTTCGCCAACGATCCTGCGGTTAAGAACCCCAGGCTTAAGCATTGTATAACATCTGTTTCCCATAGGTGAAAATATATCAGAATGAATTATAAAATGCAATTTGGGAATTTGTTGCTTAATTAATGCCAAATATATATATGAAACCTGCTCTCGCACGGAACCGTGACAAACTGCTCCAGTGCGCCCTTCGGTTGCAAGTCGCCCAAAGAACTCAATAGCCCCAGGCTTTTACCTCTTGCTTGTATATAAGATGGTAAAAAATGTGAAAGTTGACAAAAATTAATAAGTTTCATGCAG
>JAHAZL010000059.1 GCA_018384055.1 Treponema sp. | reverse complement strand
TCATGCCGATTTTAACCATCACTTTTTCCGAAGCCTTGTTTTTTGAGTCGCAGTGGGCAATTATCTTTTTTGCACCCAGTTCCTTGAATCCGTAATCAACCAGAGCACTTGCTGCTTCAGATGCGATTCCAAGACCGCGATATTTTTTGTTGACAATCCAACCGATTTCAAAAGTTCCATCACCGCAGTTTTCAAGGTCAATTCCGCCAATCACTTTGCCTTCATAGACGATTACGAATTCCCGGTCATGGGGATTTTCATTTTTCCAGTCTGCAATCGAATTGCGTATGAATTTTTCCGTCTCTTCTTTTGTTTCATTTGGAAGGAACATCATCATTGTGATTTCCTTGTCCCCGGCATATTCGTGAACTGCTTCCAAGTCACTTTCCTGCACAGGGCGCAGAATCACTCTTTCAGCTTTAATAATTTTTTCCACAATTTTTCCTTAGTTCTTCCTAACCTCTATTACCGCAACATCACAGGACATGCGGCCACTTACAATTTCATAGCCAGCCTTTTCATAACCCATGCCGGCAAAAAACTTTTCATAGGTTTCAGCATCAAACCACCTCTTAAAATTCACCCCAAGCTTTTCCAGAAATTTCACGGCAAGTTTTTTACGAAGTTCGTTATCGTTGTTTACAGTAGCAGTTCATGCCTCACATTTTTCGCAGTCAAGTCCACAGTAAGCAATAAATTTACTAATTTTTTTTATCCTCTAAAAATCCATTTCCCAGTCCTGAGCTTTGAATGTTTCACTTCCGTCGAATTTGGAATATTCACACTCCCGCAAAAACTTCATGCCAAGTTTTTCCATTACATGACGGCTTGCAGGATTTTCCAAAGCAAAGCATCCGATAATTTTATTTCCTTTGTATTTTTCTCGGGCATATTCTATTACCTTTCTTGAAACCTCAGTCGCAATTCCCTTGCCCCACATGTCAAAGCGCATGTTGTATCCAAGTTTCCAGTTGCCGCTTTTTTCATCATAGTTCAATCCGCCGGAACCAATAAGTTCGCCCGTCTCTTTCCAGACAAAACCGTAGTCCAGTTCTCCGTCATTTTTATAAATATTTTCAAGCCAGAAATCAGCATCGTCAGAAGATTTGTAAGTCGGATAAAGCATGAACTTTGCAACACGAGGATCTCCTGTCCACTTGAAAATCTCATTTTTGTCTGCCATTGTAAGGGGACGCAGAATCAATCGCTCTGTTTCTAAAACTGGTGGTAATTTCTTTTTCATTACCTTCTTCACTTCGATTACTGCAACATCACAGGACATGCGGCCCCTGACAATTTCATAGCTGACCTTTTCATAACCCATGTCAGCAAAAAACTTTTCATAGGTCTTTGCATCAAACTGCCTTTTAAAATTCGCACCAAGTTTTTCAAGAAACTTCACGGCCAGCTTGTTTGTTCCTGCATCCCCGTTTATATAAGTAGGAATTATCAACTTTCCGCCGTTTTTACAAACCCGTTCAAGTTCCTTCATGGCTTTATGTGGTTCCGGCAAAAGATGAATTACATTTCCTGCCACAACCACATCATAAGAATTATCCGCCACATCAATTGCCGTAATATCAACTTTGTCAAATTCCACGTTATTAAAATTACGGAGTTTCTTTTTTGCCTGCTTCAACATGCCTTCAGAAAAATCCGATGCAAATAATTTCTTGCAAACTTCTGCAATATAAATGCTTATTGCACCAGTACCACAGGCACATTCTAAAACTTCATCTGAACTGCTGATGTACTTTGCAACAGTTTTTCCCGTTTCCTGAAAAACACTTTTGTTGTAAATGTTTTCAAACAGATCATATAATCCCGCTATTTTATCCCAGAACATAAATCATTCCATTTATTTTTTTATATGCCTCTTGCCAGTAATTTCATCCACATCAATACAGGCAACCATAGTTTTTGCAAGTTCCATCATTCCGTAGGCAATTTTTTTTACACCAGCCGGAATTTTATATCCGTTATGAAGCATAAGGGAATCAAGGCCTTCAGTTTTTTCAGGAGACTTTTCTAAGAATCTCACTTTGCCAAAACCGATTACACTTTCGTAGTAACAGGTCCACTTACATGCATCAGCCTTATCTCCTAAAGAATCAACTTCAACACCACATTCACAGCTAAAGCTTACTGCAGGATTTTCCTTGAGGGCTTCAACTTTCTTTCCTTCACCTGCTCCATGAATATAAACTGAAAGTTTTTTTGTTCCGTCTTCTTCCCTTACGATATAACCAAAGTTAACAGGAACCGAATAAGGCTTTCCTTCGCTGATCATGGCAAGATGAAGAACCTTGCATTTATCAAGAATCGAAATGATCTCATCAAAATCCTTTACTTCCCTGTCTTTTCTTCTCATAGTTTCCTCACTTCAAGTTAATCACAATATTCATCTCACATTCCGCTTTATGTACAGAGATAAACACAAAAGCCCTTCAATTTTAATTTTTTGAATGTTACCTTTTTTTCCGCTTAATATTTCAACAAAAGGGAAAAAAGCACCTTAAATAGTCAAAATTCGACAGAAAAAGTAATTCTCAAAACTTTCATTACATAATAAATTGTCCTACATGAAAACACAAAATACAAGAAAAATCATTTTGATTTCATTAATGGCAATCTTTATTCTGGGACTCTCTTCATGCAGATTAATTGAAGATACCATCAGTTGCACCGACAATGCCTATTGGGAAGGTAGTGACTGTAATAAATTTACGGTAACTTTCAGTGAAGAAACAAAAGACAGCAAGAATGTGGACATAACAATTCATACAAAAGAAGACTTTGGAAATTGTACCTGGAACTCAAGTTATTCACTGGAAAATTCAACTACATACAAATTGTCGAGGAGACTTCATTCAGGAGAATATGTAGAAATCTACTGGAAATGGTCTTTTCACAGGGAAACCCTTTACGGAAAAGATTAATCAAAAAGTCACAACATTTTCTGCATAAAACACAACATTTTTTCCGGCGGATAATTCTTGAGCCTTTGATGTTTCAATTTCTGCGCAGAACATTCCGCTGGAAGAAGAATCAGACTTTACCTTTATTCTGGTAGTTTTTCCAAGGAAAGTTTTTGAAACTACGGTCCCTGAAAATTTCATTCCGCCATTTTCTTCCAGGGTAAACCATTCGTTTCTTACCATTGTATTTCCAAAATAATTTGCACTTCCCGTAAAATCTGCAACCTGTTTTGTTCTAGGCCTGTAATAAAGTTCAGGTCCTGTGCCCTGCTGCAATAGTTTTCCATGATCCATAACGGCAATATTATCACTCAAGCCCATGGCTTCTTCCTGATCGTGGGTAACATAGATTGTTGTAATTCCAACATTCTGCTGAAGTTCCTTAAGTTCTTCCCTAAGCTGGGAACGAAGCTTTGCATCAAGGCTGGATAAAGGTTCATCCATAAGAAGTATTTCCGGTTCCAGAACAAGGGAACGAGCAAGGGCAACACGCTGCTGCTGGCCACCGGAAAGTTCATGAGGATATCTTTTTTCAAGACCTACCAGACCAAGAAGCCTTAGTTTCTGTTCCAGTTTATAGGACATCAATTCTTTTTCATCTGAATGAAGTTTCAAACCGTAGAGAATGTTTTTTTCAACAGTCATGTGAGGGAACAAGGCGTAATCCTGAAAAACATAGGCAATGTTCCTTTTGTTTGGTGCAATGCCCTTCTGAGATTTTCCGTTTACAAGAATGTCTCCTGAATCAGGCTCCATAAATCCGGAAGCAAGGCGAAGCAAGGTTGTCTTACCGCAGCCTGACGGTCCAAGCAAGGTGGCAAAGCTTTTTTCTTCAACTGCAAGGGAAAAATCATCTATTACTTTTGTCTTTCCATAACTGAAAGAAATATTTTTAAATTCAAGAATTGTGTTCATAAAATCTCCTTTTCAGAAGTTTTTCTGCAAGCAAAATTACAAAGGTCAAAACCGTGAGCACTAAGGCAAGGGATGCCGCCTGCCCCCAATCCCCCTGCTCTGCAAGATTAAGAATTTTAAGGGATGCGAGGGGAGTATCAAATGACACAAGAAAAATTACCGCACTTACAGTTCCAATCCCCCTAGATAAAGTGTAGATAAAAGAACTTAAAATTCCTTCGCTGCACAAGGGAGCAATAATGGTTCCGCATATACCTGTCCTTGTACTTCCAAGGGAAAGGGCCGCATCATCCAGAGTCGTCCTAACCTGCATCATGGAAGAAGAAATTATCCTATATGAAAATGGAATGAAGCCTACGGAAATTGCAGTGATTACGAGAACCTTTGCATTATGAAAATTAAGGGAAGCTGTAAGAAGGGAAATTGCAAGACCGTGAAAAGTTCCTGGAATGGAAGCCGGAACTTGAATCAGAACATCAATGGTTTTCTTCAACGGAAAAGAAGACCTGTGTACGAAAAAGGCTGCAAGGAAAGCAAGGACAGTGCTTAAAGCAGCACCAATCAAAGCGTAAGAAATTGTATTGAACAAGGTCTGAGCGTAATGACCGACAGACTTAATGTGTTCCAGAGTGAATGCCGTATTGATTCCCCAGAGCTTCTGAAAACTTCCGGCAATAATGGATGCAAATTGGGCAAGGACAATCAAAGATAAAAATGTGCAGACTGCAAAAAGAAGGGTTCTTGCTACAAGGGAACTTTTTACGGAATCAGAAGAAGAAAATCTTCCGCCTACAGTTGCAGTTTTAACCGCATATTTTTTTACAAGCCATGCCTGAACCCAAAACAATATTACTGACGGAACAAGGAGCACAATTCCTAGTACAACGCTAACGGAAGAATCGACCCAGCCTGTAAGCTGCGTATAGATTTCCACAGCAAGAACTTTGTAGCGGCCTGCAACAATAAGTGGATTTCCAAAGTCGCTTAAAATGCTTACAAGAATGAAAAGAAAACTTGCGCTTATGCCAGGAAGGGAAAGTGGAAGTGTTACGGTAAAAAATATTCTTAGCCTGCCTGCCCCCAGCGACAGGGCACTTTCAGCAAAATGACCGTTCATGTTTCCAAGATTCTGGGCGCAGATAAAAAATGCAATGGGAAAGAAACAGAGAACCTGGGCCACAAGAAGTCCCCAGAATCCATAGAGGGAAACATCAAGACCAAGGATTGTTTTTGTAATGAAGCCCTGACGTCCCGCAAGCAGAATGAAGGAAAGTCCACCGACAAAAGGAGGCGTAATCAGATGAAGGACAGGAACCATTGAAAAAAATCTTGCACCCGGAATGCCTGCCACGACTACAGCATAGGCAAAGGCATAGCCAAGGACAACGGAAATCAATGAACCCCAGAATGCAGAACGGGCGCTGTTGCCCATAACGGCAAGAAATTTTCTGGAATTGAAAACAGTACCAAAAGATTCAGCTTTCAGTTCAGCAAAGATCCTGAGCAAAGGGAAAAGCATGGTTGCCGCAAGGACTGCAACAACTGCACCCCACAGCAACCAGAGAACACAATCCTTTTCCTTAAGCCCGATTTTTTTATTCAACTATTTCTGCCCACCTTGAAAGAACATCTTTTTTCTGTTCAGCAGCAGCTTTAGAATCGTAGTCAATCAAATCGATTTTATCCAAAGTGATGGAACCTTCCTTGAGTTTTGCACGAGGATTTGCCGGGAGCGTGTAGTTCATTCCGCTCAAAACTTCCTGTGCTTCTGCACTCAAAATAAAGTCCACGAATTTCTTTGCTTCTTCCATGTGTGGCGCATTTTTTGTAATGGCAATGCAGTCAACATCCCCAACGGATTTTGGAGGAGCAACATAATCAACGCCAAACCCCTGATCCTTGTATTTTGCCATCATGTGAAGGTATGAAACGCCAAGGGAATATTCACCTGTTCCCAAAAGTTTTGCCGGAGCACTTCCGCTGTCCGGAAACTGTCCCACAAGTGGAGCCAGTGCAGAAAGATAATCCCAGCCCTTTTCCATTCCAAGGCGCTGAAGCTGGTTCTGGACGAAAAGGTATGCTGTGGAAGAAGCCTGTGGATTTGTAAGGACAATCTCTCCCTTGAACTTTTCGTTGAGCAAATCGTCCCATGTAAGCGGAACATCAACACCCGGAATTTTTTCCGCAAATCTTTTTGTGTTGTAACCGATTCCCAAGGTCAGGACGCAAAAACCCGTGTAGCTGCCATCGTCAGAAAGGGCATATTCAGGATAACCTTCAGCTTCCGGTGAAACATAGGCTGCAAGGGCACCTGCATCACGGGCAAGAATATGATATGAAGTTGCACCGCCAAACAGAATGTCCGCCTGTGGATTTTCTTTTTCTGAAATAAGGCGGTTTACAAGCTCGCCTGTAGAAGCACGCAGATACTGAACCGGGATTCCAGTTTTTTTTGTAAAGAGGTTGCAGATAACCTCAGTTTCCGATTCGTGTATAATGGAATAAACTTTAAGGGTATTGTCTTTTTTTCCGGAACATGCGGAAAATCCAACGCAAGCCACAAAGGCTGCCATAACAGTAATAATCTTATTCATGGCCCAAATCATAGATATAATCTGACATTATTAAAATATCCAGTTTTCGTCAGTTTTTATATAGTCAGATTTATGTAATATTTTATGCTGATGCAAGTTCCATCTGGGAAAGTTCTTTTACTTTCTCTACAGGAAGTTCCAGTAGGGTGGCAATCTGTTCAATGGACATATTTCCGTTCTTGATTATCTTTTGAATGAGCTCAGCTTTTCCCTCAAGTTTACCTTCAAGTTTACCTTCAAGTTTACCTTCATTAATCAAAGTCGTAAAATACCCAGCCATATCAGTACCTCCTTGTTCATTGAATATGCTTTCATTATACACCGTTTCTATTTCATTGTCATTTGTCAAAATTTTCATGAGCTTAAAAAACTCGTCCACATGCTTTATCGTATCTTTTGATCCACGATATTCCGGTATCTTCCTTCGCTTTACAAAATAATCGGCGATGATTTTAAAATCACTTTTAAATTTTGCTACTTGGTCTTCCGTCAACCTGCTGATTTCAAACAAGTTGATTTTATAGTCATGGACAAAAGGCTTTAATTCTTCTGGAATATTAAGACATCCCAATAGATTCTTGGGTTTATTCCATTCGTCATCACCAAAATAAAGCACCAGGGTGATTACAGGATAAAAAAATTTCCTGTCTTTCTGGTTCAGCTGATTCCTGTAGGCTGCTCCGTCATAGCTTAAGACCCGCAATGGCATCGCTGAATCAATCGAAGTCTGGTTTTCAAATCCGTATAATGCTATTCTTATTTCACCATTCTTCCAGTATTTTGCAACATCCCGTTCCTGTTCATGAAGCCTGTCATCAGCCTTATACATGGAAATTTCCGATTCAGCTTCAAGTTCTTCTTCCTTTACAACTTCTCTGCCCTCGAAAAGCAGACCGTTAACAATGTCGGCAAAGACATCGTTGTAGGCTTCCAGAGTTTTTTCCGCTATATCCTTCTCTGCCATGGAAACTCCTTATAATTCATGATCGTTACTATTTATATAAACGAGAAAAAACGAAAAGAGGCTGTTTTGGAGGAACTTCAAGAAAATAATGGTGACCGTGGCTCTCCCACAAGTCTTTGCATGTGCGAGACTCTGGTACACTGCGACAAATCAGTGATTCCATCAAACATGTGTTTGCAGAAATGGAAATTCCCGACAGCTTTATTCCAAATGAATTCACGATGGTGAAAGAAAATGAAGAATCATGCCATGCCGGAACTTTGTGGCTCAGATGCTTTCCGTGTTAGGCTATGGAGCCCCTTGCCGACCGCAGGAGCTTTGCGACGAGGACGGTGAGCGTCAGTGAAGGGCGGAACAGCCGACGGCCATTGGCCGGAACACCATTACAAAACCAGATACAAACTTCACAATATTTTAACAATCTACTATAATTGCAAAACTATTGCCGCGCCCTCCATGGCACGAGAAACAAAGGAGTTATAAAAATGGCATACCCATTCAAAAACATTGAACCGAAGTGGCAGAATTACTGGGATAAGAACAAGACATTCCGTGTAACAGAAGATGAGAAATTTTCGGCAGACAAGAGACGCTATGTTCTGGACATGTTTCCTTACCCATCGGGAGCAGGTCTTCATGTAGGACATCCGGAAGGCTACACTGCAACAGACATCTACTGCCGCTACCTTCGCATGAACGGCTACAATGTTCTTCATCCAATGGGATATGACGCTTTCGGTCTTCCTGCAGAAAACTACGCCATCAAGACTGGTACACATCCTTCAATCACAACTAACGCAAACATCGAGAACTTCACACGCCAGATCAAGGCCCTCGGTTTTTCCTATGACTGGGACCGCTGCGTTTCTACATGTGAACCAGATTACTACAAGTGGACTCAGTGGATTTTCCTCAAGCTCTATGAAAAGGGACTTGCATACGAAGCAGAAACTCCAATCAACTGGTGTCCAAGCTGTCTTACAGGTCTTGCCAACGAAGAAGTTAAGGAAGGAAAATGCGAACGCTGTGGTGCAGTTGTTACACACAAGACAATACGCCAGTGGATTTTGAAAATCACTGAATATGCAGAACGCCTTCTTGAAGACCTTGATACCCTTGACTGGCCGGACAGCGTAAAGGCTATGCAGCGCAACTGGATCGGTAAGTCATTCGGTGCTGAAGTTGATTTTGAAATCGACGGTCATAATGGAGAAAAGCTTACAGTCTATACAACACGCTGTGATACACTTTACGGTGCAACATATATGGTAGTTGCTCCAGAGCATCCTGCAGTAAAGAAAATCACGACAGCTGAACAGAAGGATGCAGTTGAAAAATACATTGAAGAAGCCGCAAAGAAATCTGACCTTCAGCGCACAGACCTTGCAAAGGACAAGACCGGCGTTTTCTCAGGAAGCTATGCAATCAACCCTGTTAATGGAAAGAAGATTCCAATCTGGATTGCAGACTATGTTCTCATTTCTTACGGAACCGGTGCAATCATGGCTGTCCCTGCCCACGACGACCGCGACTGGGAATTTGCAAAAAAGTTCAATCTTCCAATCATTGAAGTTCTCAAGAGCGAAGTTGATGTTCAGACACAGGCTTGGACTCAGGATGGAATCCACGTTAATTCAGGATTCTTAGACGGCCTCAACAAAAAGGATGCCATCGCAAAGATGATTGAATTCCTTGAAGAAAAGAAGATCGGTAAGGCAACTGTAAACTACAAGCTCCGCGACTGGATTTTCAGCCGCCAGCGCTACTGGGGTGAACCAATTCCTTTGGTACACTGCCCTTGCTGCGGTACAGTTGCAGTTCCTGAAAGCGAACTTCCTGTTAAGCTCCCGGATGTTAAGTCTTATCAGCCTACAGGTACAGGTGAATCTCCTCTTGCTGCCATCGATTCCTGGGTCAACTGCAAGTGCCCTAAGTGCGGAAAAGATGCAAAGCGCGAAACAAACACAATGCCTCAGTGGGGAGGAAGCTGCTGGTATTACCTGCGCTATCTTGATCCTAAAAACAACAATGCTTTCTGTTCAAAGGAAGCTGAAAACTACTGGATGCCTGTTGACCTTTACGTCGGTGGTGCAGAGCACGCAGTTCTCCACCTCCTCTATGCAAGATTCTGGCACAAAGTTCTTTATGACTGCGGCGTAGTTTCTACAAAGGAACCGTTCCAGCGCCTCATCAACCAGGGACTTATAACTTCATTTGCTTTCCAGCGCAAGAACAAGACTCTTGTTCCAACTGACGAAGTTGAAGAAAAGGACGGAAAGTACATTGAAAAGGCAACAGGCGAAGAAGTTGAACAGATCATCGCCAAGATGTCAAAGTCTTTGAAGAATGTCGTAAACCCTGACGAAATGATCGATCAGTACGGTGCTGACTCTGTCCGCATGTACGAAATGTTCATGGGGCCACTTACTGTTTCAAAGCCATGGAACACACAGGGACTCGTTGGTATCAACCGCTTCCTTGACAAAGTATGGCAGGTAAGCGAAAAGCCTATGGCAGACATCGATATCACTGCAAAAATCGAAGACAAGGCTCTAGTTGAACTCCGCAAGACTTATGCAAAGACAGTTGCAAAGGTAACAAAGGATACAGCAAACCTTGACTTCAACGTTGCAATCAGCCAGATGATGATATTCATTAATGAAGCTTCAAAGGTTGAAAAGATGCCTAAGACCATGTGGGAAGGATTCGTCCTCATGCTCAGCCCATACGCTCCACACCTTGGTGAAGAACTCTGGGAAAAGCTTGGCCACACAAAGACAAATGCCTACGAAGCATGGCCAACCTTCAGCGAAGAATACTGCAAGGAAGACACAAAGGAAATCGTTGTCATGATCAACGGAAAGCTCCGCGACAAGTTTGAAGCAGCTTCTGATGCAGACGACGAAACCCTCAAGGCCCGCGCAGTTGAAACAGAAGGCTACAAGAAATTCACCGAAGGCAAGGAAATCGTCAAGGTCATCGTTGTCAAAGGCAAGATGGTAAATTTCGTAGCAAAATGAGAAAATCAGGAAACTCTGTTTCCTGATTTTCTCGGCGAGAATTTCAGCATACGCTGAAATTCTCGCGCATAGACATTATTAAGTTCATAAGTTTTCTTCTATGAAAAAATCTTTCTATATTCATCACCTGATCATATCAGCATTAACACTTACAGTTCTTTTCTCCGGTTGTTCAAAAAAATCAGCGCTTCCTCCACAGTCAAAAATCTGCATGGATACGGTTTGTTCAATAAACGCATTTGACTATGGAACAGAGGAACTCTACGCCGACATTTTCAAAAGACTTGATGAGATTGAAAAGGTTTTCAGTCCTACCCTCCATGATTCTGAAGTCTGCAAAATAAACAGGATGGCAGGAATCAGTCCTGTGGAAGTTTCTGAAGATTTTCTGACGGTTCTTTCTACCGCACAGAAAATTTCAAAGATTACGAAAGGTGCCCTTGATGTAACCGCAGGTCCATTGATTGACCTTTGGGGAATCAACACTGACCACCAGAAAATCCCTACATCAAAGGAAATTGAAGCTGCAAAAGAATTTGTAGGCTATGAAAAAATACAGGTTGACGGAAACAATGTTTTTCTTCCCGTAGCCGGCATGTCCTTTAATTTTGGTGCAGTTGTCAAAGGCTATGCTGCTGATGAAATTGTTTCAATAATGAAAAGACACAGGGTAAAGAGAGCCATCATTGATCTTGGCGGAAACATCTATGCCTTCGGAAGAAAAGCAGACAATATTCCATGGGTAATCGGAATTAAAAACCCAAAAAATCCCAATGGCAATCCAATGCTCAAGGTTTATGTAAAAAACAGTTCCATAGTTACAAGCGGAAACTATGAAAGGTATTTCGAGCAGAACGGGAAAAGATACCATCATATTTTGAATACTGAAACCGGCATGCCTGCGGAAAGAGGAGTCTATTCCGTTACAATCATTTGCAAGAAAAGTATTGTTGCAGACTGTCTTTCAACTGCTTCCTTTATCCTTGGCGCAGAAAGAACCTATGATGTAATTTCAACAATTGAAAAAGAATTCAAAACAACCATCGGCTGTGTTTTCATTTATCCCGACAACCGCTGGGGACACTTTGGAAAAATCAAGGTAATGCCTTACTAAACTCTTTGTTTCCAAATTCTTTTCTTTTCATTATACTCTTTTTTTATGGAACACAATATGATTCTCTCCGCATCAGGGTGGAGAAAAATTTTCACAGAAAATAAAGACGGCGAAAGCACAACAAAAGAAATCGGCAACGATAACAAAATTCTTTCCTATTTAATAGGAACAACTTTTTCTGAATACATAAAATCAGCAACAAGGAAAAACAATCCGGAAGTAGTGATTGCTACGGACACCCGCCCAACAGGTGCAGAAATTGCCCGAGTGATTTTGAATGCCTGCACCTGCAGCGACATCAAGTGCATATATCTTGGATATGCCGCAGCCCCTGAAATCATGGCTTATGCAAAAAACTTTGACGGATTCATCTATATTTCGGCAAGCCACAATCCTATAGGACACAACGGAATTAAATTCGGTCTTAGTGACGGCGGCGTTCTTGAAGGAAGTGAAGCAAAGAAAGTTATCGAAAGTTTCAAGAAGAAATGTGCTGAAATTTCCGAAGATGAACAGAAGGTCCTCCTAAAAAAACTTGAAGGCATTCCTGCCGTAGGCGCTGCAAAACATTACAAAAAGCAGAGCTTAAAGTCCTACGAAAAATTTATCCGCCATGTAATCAGTGGCTGTGAAAAACCTGCGGCACAGAAAGTTGTTTTCAACGAAATAAAAAAGGCCTGCAAAAAAAATCCACTGACACTTGTCTGCGATATGAATGGTTCTGCAAGGGCTGACTCCATAGACAAAAAATTCATTCCTTCATGCAAAATAAAACTTGAAGCATTCAATAATGTTCCAGGACAGATTGTTCACGCCATCATTCCGGAACCAGAAAATCTTGTTCACTGTGCAGATAGAATGCAGCAGATGCAAAAAGAGGGTGTTACATCAGCACTTCTAGGATACATGCCTGACTGTGACGGAGACCGCGGAAACATTGTTTTCTGGAACGACAAAACAAAGAAGGCTGAACCTATTACAGCACAGGAAGTGTTTGCCCTTTGCGTAATGGCAGAACTCTCCTTTGAATACTGGAAGAATCCTTCAGCAAAAGACCTTGCTGTTGCCGTCAATTGTCCTACATCAATGCGCATTGATGAAATTGCGGCTTCCCTTGGGGCAAAGGTTTTCCGAGCAGAAGTCGGAGAAGCAAATGTTGTAAATCTTGCCCGTGAAAAAAGAGCGGAAGGATTTAACGTCCGAATATTTGGAGAAGGAAGCAATGGAGGAAACATTACATATCCTTCAGCAGTCCGTGATCCAGTTGCAACGATTTTTGCAATGGTTAAGGTTCTTTCCCTCCGCGACACAAAATACGGCGATGGCCTTTTCCACATCTGGTGCAAAAAAAGCGGTCAGGAAGACAAATACAAAGATGATTTTACCCTTGCCGATATTATTGAAACCCTTCCTGCTTACACAACCACAGGCGTAAGTGAAGCACGTGCTGTCCTCCAGGTAAAAATGGAAGACAAGGGAAAACTCAAGGAAAATTTCAAAGTTGAATTTGAAAAATTCTTTGCAGACAAAAAGGCAGAATTTGAAGCCGACGGAATCTTTGGCTGGACCTGCTGCCTTACAAACGGAACAAAAGAAACTGTCGGAGAAGAAAACTGGAATAATGCAAACGGCGGACTTAAAATCAAATTCCATGATAAAAACAAGAAACCATTTGCTTTTATCTGGATGCGTCCCAGTGGTACTGAACCTGTATTCCGCGTAATGTGCGATGTAAAAGGTAACAATCCAGAACTTGAAAAGAAACTGCTTCGGTGGGAAACAGAGGTTTTGCAAAAAGCTGACAGATAGTAAGACCAACAAATTTTTTACAGTTTCTTTAAACTTATAATGGAACAAGTAAAATTTATCTGCTATAATTTTTATAATCGGTATTCATACAGGAGATTTTTATGAACCAGAACGAAATCCTTGAAGCTGCAAAGAAATACATTGCAGAAGAAAAAGACGCTGACTTCCGCAAAGAAGTTGAAGCTCTCGTTGCTAAGAAAGACATGAAGGAACTCGAAGATCGTTTCTACACAACTCTCGAATTTGGAACAGGTGGTCTTCGCGGTGTTATGGGTGGCGGAACAAACCGCATGAACACACTAGAAATCAACAAGGCAACACAGGGTCTCGCAAACTATGTTATCAAGGCATTCCCAGCTAAGGCAAAGAAGGGAACTCTCAAGGCTGTTGTTGCTTACGACAGCCGCAAGAACTCAGACAAATTCGCTGAAGCTACAGCACGCATTTTTGCCGCAAACGGAATTACAGCCTATCTCTTTAAGTCACTCCGCCCTACTCCAGAACTTTCATTTGCAATCCGCAAGCTTAAGGCACAGACAGGCGTTGTTGTAACAGCATCACACAACCCTCCACAGTACAACGGATACAAGGCATACTGGGATGACGGTGCACAGGTTATCGAACCACATGATGTCGGCATCATCAAGGAAGTTAATGCTGTTGAAAAAATCAACACAATGAGCAAAGCTGCAGCAGTTAAGGCTGGCAAGCTCATCGTAATCGACAAGGAAATCGACGAACCATACTGGGCAATGATCAAGAAGGAACTCTTCCGCCCAGCTCTCATCAAGAAGGAAGCAAAGAACGTTAAGATCGTTTACACACCACTCCACGGAACTGGTGCAATGCACGTAGAAAAAGTTCTCGGTGACCTCGGACTCAAGGTAATCACAGTTCCAGAACAGAAGAAACCTGACGGAGCATTCCCAACAGTAGAAAAGCCAAATCCGGAAGAAGCACCAGCACTCAAGATGGCTGTTGAACTTGCAAAGAAGGAAAAGGCTGATGTTGTAATGGCAACAGACCCGGATGCAGACCGCTTTGGTACAGCTTTCCCAGATGAAAACGGAAACTACGTTCTCGTTACAGGAAACCAGATGGGTGCCCTCCTCTGCGACTACATCCTCCTTTCACGCACAGAAAAGAACAAGATGCCGGAAAACCCTGCATGTATCCGTTCCATCGTTACATCACCATTCGTTGATGCAATCTGTAAGAAGTACAAGGTAAAGCTCATTGAAGTTCTCACAGGCTTCAAGTGGATTGCAGCAGCAGAAGCAGAATTCGAAAAGAACAAGACAAACAACTATGTATTCGGTCTTGAAGAAAGCTACGGATACAAGATTGAAAAGTCAGTAATGGACAAGGACGGTGTTTCAGCAGCAGCTCTTTGTGCAGAAATGACACTCTACTGGAGAAGCCAGGGCGTTTCATTGCTCCAGCGTCTCGATGAAATGTACAAGAAGTACGGATACTTTGAAGACCGCTCAATCAGCAAGTACTTCCCAGGCGTTAAGGGTCCTGCAATCATGGGCGGAATCATGACAAAGCTCCGCACAGAAGGACTCAAGACTCTCGGTGGAAAGAAGGTTCTCAAGATCCGCGACATTGGCGAACAGGTTGAATTCGATCCTGCAAAGAAGGACAAGAAGAAGAAGCTCAAGTTCCCAAAGAGCAACGTTCTCCAGTTCTTCCTCGAAGGCGGTACAATCGTTTCTGC
>JAHAZL010000018.1 GCA_018384055.1 Treponema sp. | reverse complement strand
AACCAAATACCAAAAGCAGTGTCAAAGCACCGCAGACCAAAGTAATCCACTGGCGTTCGAAAATTTCCAGGATGATCATTACGAACATCACGCAGAAAATCGAAACCGCTAAAATTTGAGCTAACATGATGAATATAATATCGTTTCGTTGAATATTCCGCAATTAGTTGCAGATTTTTACAGAATTAAAGGATTTAGAAGAAACAGGTCTGTCCCCGTTGCATGTTTTTTTTTATTTTCCAAAATGCAACACTTTTCTTAATTTTTTCTATATAATCATATTATGTTTAATTATATCTGGTCCGTAGCAATAATTGTATTTTCAAACATCCTTTACCAGATCTGCGCCAAAGACATTCCTGAACAGATGAATACCTATGCCTCAATGGCAGTAACCTACGCTGTTGCAACCGTCTTTTCTGCAGTCATGTATTTTGTAACGAATAAAGGCGGAAATATCTTTCAGGAATTCAAGCTGTCAAACTGGGCAACCATCATTCTTGGAATTGTCATCACTGGTCTTGAAGTTGGGTTTATTTATGCATACAAAGCCGGATGGAAAGTCAGCACTCTTGCAACAGTAACAAATGCCTTCCTTGCCATCGCCCTGATCTTTCTTGGATTTTTCCTTTACAGGGAAACCATTACATGGAGCAAGGTTCTTGGGGTTGCAATCTGCCTGGCAGGACTTTGGTTCATAAAAAAATAGATTTTGTTATGTGCTATTTAAAGAATCACTAATATTGAATTTCATCAGTTACCACAGCCCTTCATATTTTTACACCTTGCCTATGGTGATGGAATTCCAAAACCTAAATGTTTACCCCGTATTCATGAAACATCCTCCTTATGCTAAACTACCATTATGAATGTCCTTATCATCACTCCTCCATTGGTTCAGCTGAATGCGCCATATCCAAGCGGAGCATACCTTTCATCTTTTTTCAAATCCCTAGGACACAAGGCAACCTGGCTTGATCTAAGCATTGAACTTGTCCGCGAAATTTTTTCCCGCAGGGGTCTTGAACATCTTTTTGCGCTCACAGAAAAGAAAGCCATGGAGAAAGCCAAGGCTGCCGAAAGTCAGGGTGATGAGGAAACTGCACGCAATCTCCGGCGCTATGTTCTTCAGAGCGAACTTTGGATCAGTTGGATCGATGATATGATGAACATCCTTACAGACGGAAACGGAACAAGCTCCCGCGAAACCTGCCACAAATTCATGTTCAGTCCTAATGTTCCCCGCGGTGCAAGAATGGAAAATTACATCGAAAGCCTTGACCGCGAACCTAATGCCGACGACTGCCGCAACCTTGCAACCATGGCACTTGCCGATATTGCCGACTACATCACCGTTGTGTTTGACAGGGAATTCAGCCTGGTGCGCTATGCAGAATCAATAACTGTAAACGAAACTAGTTTTTCCGAAATTGAAAAAAGCATCGATTCCCCTGTGCTCAAGGAATTCTACGGCCGTGTTTTGGAAAGCAAAATAGACATCAAGGAAAAAACCCTTGTCTGCATTTCAGTTCCCTTCGCCGGAACCTTTACCTCCGCCCTTTTTACGGGAAGATGGCTCAAGGAAAAATTCGGAAGCAGGGTTTTCATTTCCTTTGGCGGCGGTTTCATCAACACTGAACTTCGCGAAATCAAGGACAAGGCCTTTGGAAAGTATGCGGATGCCATAAGCTATGACAGGGGATACGGAAGCTACAAAAATCTTCTTGACCTTGGAATATTTGACGGTAATTTTTCAGATCCCCTTTACAAGATGACTTTGCTCAATCCGGAAATCAAATGTGCCGAACACAAAAATCCCGGTTACGAAAAATTTGAAAACCAGATGACGGAAACAATTGTCCCCGATTATTCCGACATCGACTTTTCAAGATATCCCCGGGTTGCAGACGACACAAATCCAATGCAGCGCCTCTGGTCCGACGGTGCCTGGATGAAGGCCTACCTTGCCCACGGCTGCTACTGGCACCGCTGTGCTTTCTGCGACACCACTTTGGATTACGTTTCATCCTACAAAATGACCTCCATTGAAAACCTTTATAAGGGTCTTTCTTCCCAGCTTGATGAACACAAAATACGGGGTATCCATTTTGTTGACGAAGCAATGCCTCCAAAAGCAATGGTTAAATTTGCAGACCTTGCATTGTCTGAAAATAAAAACTATTCCTGGTGGGGCAACATTCGTTTTGAAAAAGTCTTCACCCGTGACATGGCGGACTTTATGGCTGCAGGCGGACTCATAGGAGTTTCAGGCGGAATCGAAATCGCGACGGGTTCGGGTCTGGACAGCATCAGCAAAGGCACTGACATAAACTCTATCGTAAAAGCCTGCTGCGCATTCAAGGAAGCAGGCATTCTTGTCCACGCCTACATGATCTACGGTTATTTTGGAGAGACGGAGCAGGACACCATAAATTCCATGGAGACGCTGAGACAGCTGTATGCCGCAGGTTTGCTCGACAGCTGCTTCTGGCACAAATTCGTTTTGACACGGCACTCAAGGATTTATTCTGAATGGAAGGAAGGCA
>JAHAZL010000005.1 GCA_018384055.1 Treponema sp. | reverse complement strand
GCCTGCCACAAGCTGCGGCAAGCCGCTTCGCAACGCATCTCATCGCGTTTTCTAAATGCCGTCTGCTATGCGGTCGGCATTTTCCTGATTCCTGATGTATTGTCGTATCACGGATTCGTTTATCCCGACCGTGCTGACATAATATCCGCGTGCCCAGAATGTCTTGTCTCGCCCAGTCCGTCTCCTCCACTCAGGATGTCTGTCGTAAAGCATCATCGCACTCTTTCCTTTCAGCATACCCATCACCTTGGACACCGCGTATTTCGGCGGTATCCGTATGCTGACATGTATGTGGTCTATACAGACCGCTCCCTCCACCAGCTCCAGCTTATACATCTCAAGCAACCGCTTTATGATGTCCCTGATTTCTGCACGGCATTCCCCGTACAGGACTTTTTTTCGATATTTTGGTATAAATACTATGTGGTATGTACAATCCCACTTTGTATGTGCCGAACTTTCCTCTTGCATTTTTTTGTCTCCTGTGTTCTTGTCCGAGATGCGTTGCTACCGCTTCTCCACTTTATCACGGGAGACTTTTTCTTGCTCAATTACTGTCCGTGTAAAACGCACTGTCGCACCACAGGCAGAGCCTGTGGATTTCTTTTGTTATTAAAAGATAAAATTATTACAGATACTTTTTAGTCTCCTTTCCGTCTACCCCTGCAAAAAGTTCTACAAGATTTTTAGCAGGACTGGAATTTATTTTCTGCAGCAAAACTTCTTCAATCTGGAAGAAACCTACATCAGAACTCATGTTTACCTCAATGCGGATCGGTTTTTCCTGACCTGCAAGGATTTTTACCTTTTCTATGGAATTAGCGGAATACTTATGAATGTCTCCCACGGACGGAGTTTTATTCAGCTCCATAGGAATTCGTGCCCTTCCCTTTGTCATATCGCAGCCGTCGGCAATCTGAATGATTCCAGCTTCAAGAGAATGAATTTTTCTTGTCCCCATATGACCTATGATTCCTTCAAGGGCCATAGAGCGTATCATTATCTTTCTCTTCAAGTCCTTCTTTTCTGGAAGAACTGATTCAAGTATTCTATTTATGATTTCATAGGCAATTATGCCGGAATACAATTCGTGATCCTGCCTTCCTATAGTCATACCAAAATCGTGCATGAATCCTGCAAGAGTAATTGCAGCAACACTATCCAAAAAAGTTCCGGCCTGTTCTTTTTCCAAAGATGTCTGAATGCCGGCCTTATGTAATATTTTTGTCATTTTAAGAGCATTGCGGCATACAGTTCTCATGTGAACCGGACCGTGATCATTATACCCAAGCCTTACGATTGAAACATTATTTGCATAATCCTGAATGTATTGAATTTCTTCATCATCAATCAGAAGCTCCATTACCTTCAAAGGAAGATCTTCCTTTTCTTCAGACAGTTCAATGATTTCCTTAACCAGGGTAATGAGTTTTTCATTTACACTAATTTCTTTAGGTGATTTCATGATTCTATTATACGTTGGAAAAAAACTTTTTGTGTTAAAATTATGTAAAATAAAAAAGGAAGCACGCACAAGGAGGTATGCAATGCTTCCGATAAAGATGATTTTAGTCTTTTACAATCTTTGTAAGATTTGCCATTTTCTTGTAGATTTCAGTATTGTCATAGAAACCTTTGAATTCTTCCTGACCTGCACCAAGGGCAAATACTGGAACTGGAAGACCTGTATGGCTGTTGGATGTCCAGCCCAAACCTGACTTAGCATTCAGGATGTGTGTGATTGTAATTGTCAATGGCTCATAAGTTCCGTATAGACCATATTCCATCTGGTTACGGCTCTTGTCTTTTTTAATTGTCTTTTCATAGGCAGTCTTAATGCGGCCAAGTTCATAATCAGTAAGAACGAGTCCACCATTTTTATCATTTCCTTCGCTGCCTGGCATTTTAAGACCGAAAAGATTTTCAACATCCTTCATTACCGATGCAAAATCAGTTTTGTTCTTCTTGTAGTCAGATACATAATCTGAATCATACTTTGCATAAGAGATTTTTTGACCGTCCAAAGTACGGAAGAAGAGATTGTAATCAGTCCCTGCATAACCAATCGTAAGGCCACCAGTTTCATGATCTGCAGTTACAATGATCAATGTTTCCTTAGGATGCTTGTTATAGAATTCAATTGCTTCTTCAACGGCTTCACTTAAAGCCAGGGTGTCTGCAATTGAAGAACGTGCATCATTTGCGTGGCAAGCCCAGTCAACCTTACCGCCTTCAACCATCATGAAGAAACCATTCTTGTTTTCAAGCACTTCAATCCCCTTGCGTACATAATCGCGCAAAGCCCATTCTCCTGACTTTCTGTCATTGTCATAGCTCATGGAAGCTGAATCAGCAAGAGTTTCTGCAACAACAAGAGCCTTATCACCCTTCTTGAGCTGTCCTGCAGACTTCTGGTCAAAACAAACCTTATAGCCTGCACTCTTTGCAAGTTCATAGATGGAAGTCTTGTCCTTGTTCTTATCCTGTGGATCCATCAAAGCTCCACCTGCAAAATAGTCAAAGTTTGAGGCAACCAGTTCAAGACCGATTGGATAGTTTGACTTGCGGCTTGCCTGATGGGCATAAGTTGCAGCAGGTGTAGCATGATTAAGATTGACAGTGGAAATTACACCAACCTTATACTTTTTCTGATCACGAAGCTGTTCTGCTATTGTGCGGTACTTAATCTTCTTTGTGATGTCCACATTGATTGAAGATGAATGTGTCTTGTAGCCTGTGAAAATAGAAGTTGCAGTTGAAGCTGAATCAGGTGCAAATGATGTTGCATCATATGTACTTGCAGATCCTGCTACTGGAAACTGGTAAAAACTCAAAGCTTTCATTTCAGGTGAATCAGATGCATTTTCAGATTTCTTTACTTTATCAACGATTCCGGCAGCATCCTTACCTGCATAGTATGCAGCACTCTGAATCTGTGGATAACTCATACCATCACCAACAAAAACAAAGACATATTTTGGGGTTCCCTTTCCAGTTACCGGAGCTGTGATTTTAGTTTCTGCATTGATTGCAGAAAGACCAAGAACAGCCGCAAATACAGCAGTAATAAGTTTTTTCATTTTCATACCTCGTGATTATTTCTTTATGTCTGCAAGATTGCACTTCCAGCTGAGTGGAATTGCAATCTTATAAAGGCCATCTTTATCAAGATTCAATCTTACGCCTGTTGTAACTGTCCCCATCTTATCTGCAAGGGTATATACAATGTTTGGATACAACTCAGTCTTTCTTGAATCATCATCCCCAATCATCATTGCAACCTTTGCCTTCACACCAGCTGTAAGGTTGTCCTTTGCTTTATACGAAACACATCCCTTTGCAAGGAAAGGAATCAATTTCTTTCCGTCATTCTCATATTTCTTTGTTTCACCGTCTTCAAGGTATTCGTTGGAAATGGCAGACATTACATCAGCAGCAAGGAAAATTCCTGATTCCTGGAACTTATAGCCGGCGGAAAGACTGATTGTATTCTTTGCAGATTTTGCAATGAAATCTGTATCAGTGTTGTTATAAATGTAACCTGCATTAAGGATAAGGTTTTCTACATTGTTAAGGCCTACAAAAACTCCCGCAGAAAGATTATTTCCAGCCATATTCTGTAATGAAGCACCAACAGACATTACATTCTTGATACCAAAGTTCATGCCTGCATCAAGACCAAAAGTATCCTTGTCGTTGTATGAATCATCTGTTCCCTTGATGCCTCCTGCAACATTGAAATATTTTTCATTATCATTTCCAAAGGACCCCTTCACTATTCCACCAAACCCATTCTGAAGGATACGGGCATATTTTGGATAATCATCACTTGCAGCAAGATAGCCTGCATCTACTGATGCCTTTGTAAAGAAATCATTTCCGGCAATAACCTGAAATCCATCAACAATCTTGAATCTTCCATATCCACGGAAACGCACTGTACTTTCTTTTCCGTTGATTTTTGTAGTTCCTATTTCCATACGAAGACGGGAATCAAAGTCCTTTCCACTGACATCAAGCTGAAGTCTGTCACTGGCACGAGTTGTATTTCCGTATTTGTCTTTATAACTTCCATCTTCATTTTTCTGTCTGTCATAAGTAAAGAGATCAGAACTACCAGTATTGTCCGAATCACCACCAAAAGTATTTGTTACTTTAATTGCCTGTGCATTCAATGCACCACAAACCAGAACACCTGCCAACATAGCAGAAACTATCTTTTTCATATTTAATCCTTGCCATCAGAAAGTTTATTTTTACATTTCCATGAAATGTCGTCTTTCCAATGACAGGAAGAACTTAATGATTCTTTATTAAAACTTAACTAAGGATGCGTTAAGCCTTTGTAAAATTGAATTGTCCTGTCAGTAAAATTCCTGAAATAAAAGCAGTGAGAGGTGCAGTAACTGCAAGCCCAAAACTACCAGCAATAGTGTTTATTATTTCTGCTGAAACTATATTATTGTTTAAAATATTATATATGGGAGTTCCCTGTGCCATAAAAGTCATCAGCATGGCAATACAGATACCAGAGTAAGCAAGAAGCAAAGTTGTTGTCATTGTACCCATTGCAGCCCGGGCAACTGCAAGACCAGACTTTATGGCTTTTCTTTTTGTAATATCCGGGCAGTTCCGGACGACTTCTGCAACAGATGAGGTAATGTCTACGCTTAAATCCATTACAGAACCACTTGCACCGATACAGATAGATGCCATGAAAATCTGAGTAAGATTAAGATCCTGAAAACCAGAGTATAAAAGAGCTTCCGAATTTGCCATGACAGCCCCATGAATGTGAAACGCTTTTGTACAGATGACAGAAAGAACCATTGCAAAAAAAATCCCACTCATTGAACCGCAGAAGGAAGACAAAAGCTTTTTATTAAATCCATATACGAGAAAAAGTATAGTAAAAGTCATTATTGCTGTCGCTATGATTCCAACTAAAATCGGGTTATATCCATTTAAGAAAAGAGGAACAACAATTTTCCACATAACAAGGATGGTAATGATGAATGATAAAACTGATCTGATACCTATACCGCGTGCAAAAACAAAAAGGAAAACAGCAAAAGCCAGGGCGAGAAACAGTTCTCCATCCAATCGATAGTAATCAATAAGATTGACGGAAATGATTTCAGAATCATCACAATGAACTACAGCCTGAGCATAATCTCCCTTATGGAAAACCTTATCCAAAGAAAGACTTCCTCCCAGCATGTTCCACCCTTCCGAATATTGATTCTTGAATCTTCCATTAAGGAACCTGACCTTACACACCTGCTGTCCTGTACGTATAAGTCCAGTATCTATGATGCTAGAATCATCTACCTCCAATATTTCAACCTTGCATTTTACTGCATCCTTGAACTGCAGTGCATTTTCAAAACCTGTAGGAAACATTAGAAGAACACCAATTACAATCATCGATAGACCAAGAAACAATAAATTTCTGCTCTGAAGAATTTTTTGAAGACTCATGAAAATTTCCTTAAAAATTTTTTTTGAATTATATAAAGCACAAAGACAGCTTTTTCTTAAAGAAAAGTAAAAAATATGTAAAAAAAATCATGCACCGGTCATTTTTTATACTTCAAAATTCAAGTGCAACAATTGCTGTTCTTCAGAATATGGCAAGTCAGCTGGAGTTCGTCTTGCATCTGAACTCCTTGATTTTCTGCCTGAAAGAGAAATCCGTGTAGAAGTATATTACCTCAATCCTGTTATTGAATAGATTACCCACTCTGCAATGTTTGTTGCATGATCACCGATTCTTTCAAAATATTTTGCAATCAAAAGAAAATCTGCTATTTCTTCCCCATTTTCAATCTTAATCTGAATCTGTCTTACAAACTCTCTCTTTAGCTTAAAATACAATTCATCAACAATATCATCATTTGCTATGACATCTTTTGCCTTGGAAACATCACGATCAATGTAAGCACTTATGCTGTTGTAAAGCATTTTCTGGATTTCACTGCACATCTGCTCCAGTTTTGCATTGGCATATTTACCCATACTGTTTGCAATAGCTTTTCCATTTCCCATCTGCTTAATAAGATCGGCAATATCACCGGCATGATCACCTATTCTTTCCATATCAGTTACCATTTTTAATGCCGCTGTAACCATTCGTAAATCGGAAGCCATAGGCTGCTGCTGCAGAAGAAGCCTTACACAAAGCTGTTCTATTTCTTTTTCCATTTCATCTATGGCATCATCATTTTTTATGATTTCATCACAGGAAGCAAGGTCCCACTCCATTAAGGCAAGAACAGAACCTTCAATTGCAATCTCAATCATTTTCCCCATACTGATGATTGAAGCATTAAGTTTTTTCAATTCCTCTTCATATCTTTCACGCATTTGAACCTCCCGATATCAACCGAATCTTCCTGTAATATAATCTTCCGTCTTTTTCATTTTTGGTTTACTGAAAATCTGTTCAGTATCTCCTGCCTCTATGATTTCACCAAGAAGGAAAAAAACAGTTTTGTCACTTATTCGTACTGCCTGCTGCATATTATGTGTAACGATTATGATTGTGTACTTTTCCTTAAGCTGCATTACACAGTCTTCAATTTTTGATGTAGAAATCGGATCAAGGGCAGAAGTCGGTTCATCCATCAAAAGAACATCTGGCTGAACTGCAAGAGCACGGGCAATGCAAAGACGCTGCTGTTGGCCACCACTAAGTTCCAGTGCGGATTTCTTAAGATTATCCTTGAACTCATCCCAGATGGCAGCGTTTCGCAAAGATGTTTCAACAATTTCATCAAGTTCTGCCTTGCGTTTTATTCCATGGGTACGAGGACCGTAAGCAATATTATCGTAGATACTCATGGGAAATGGATTCGGTTTCTGAAAAACCATACCGACATTTTTTCGCAGATGATTGACATCAGTTGTCTTATCAAGGATATTGCATGATCCCTTATTTTTCTGATAGAGCGTGATTTCACCGTCAATCCTACAGCCATCAACCATATCGTTCATACGGTTGATGGATTTCAGCAGAGTTGACTTACCGCATCCTGATGGCCCTATAAATGCAGTAATCTGATTTTCAGGAATTTCAAGACTAATGTTTTTCAATGCATGAAAATCAGAATAATATAGATCCAGATTTTTGATTTCTATCTTGTTCATATTTACCAGCCTTCATAATTTTTTTTCAGTCAGTTTATGTTTTTATTTTTTTTGCAATTACTGCCGCAAATGAATTGATTGCAACAACCATAACGAGAAGAACAACAGCAGTTGCAAAAGCCTGATTCGTATGTAGTCCTTCGGAACTTAAAACATACATGTGAATTGCAAGAGTTCGTCCTGACCCCAAAAGATTCTGCGGTATCTGAGCGACGGTTCCAGATGTATAAATCAATGCAGCTGTCTCTCCTACAACACGGCCGACAGCAAGAATGATTCCGCTTAAAATTCCAGGGACGGCAGCAGGCAAAATTATTTTATTAACCGTCCTTAATTTTCCCGCTCCCAAACCGAAACTTCCTTCCCTGTATGAATCAGGAATGGAAAGCAAAGCTTCTTCCGTTGTCCTCATTACAGTAGGAAGAATCATGATTGCAACAGTAGCCGCACCCGACAGAATGGAATATCCCCATCCTAAAAAAACGACAAACAGAAGCATTCCAAACAAACCGTAAATAATCGAAGGAATTCCTGTTAAAGTTTCCGTCGTCATCCTTACAATTTTTACAAACCTGTTTCCTTTACCTGCATATTCAACAAGGTAAATTGCACTTCCTATTCCCAAAGGGCATGCAATCATCAGGGCAAGCAAAGTCATTATCAAAGTATTTACCAATGCAGGAACTACAGAACAATTGTCAGATGTATATTCAATGCTGAAAAGTGAAGAAGAAAGAAAAGGCACTCCTTTTACAAGAATATAACCAAGCATGAAAAGCAGAACTGCAATTGTAATTCCAGCACATAAACAGACTGCAATTTTTATCAGCGATGATTTTAATTTTGCGGAAGTTACGCCCGCAAGCGGTCGTCGGGCTTTCCGCACTTCCGCTGTCGCTCCATTGCCTCCGGCAACTAAAGGTGCTCCAATCCCTAACTCATTCAAAATCATTTTCTACTTCCTTTCTTTACAAGATTAAAACTCAAGTTAATCAATAGTATAAAAACAAACAGGACAACACCTGTAGCAATCAAGGCTTCACGGTGCAGATCCGTTGCATATCCCATTTCTATGACTATATTTGCCGTCAAAGTTCTTACACCTTTCAGAATGGAATCTGGAATACGCGCCTGATTTCCTGCAACCATAATGACTGCCATGGTCTCTCCAATTGCGCGTCCTATTCCAAGGATTATCCCGGCTATTATTCCGGATTTTGCCGCAGGAAGAACTGTCATGAAAACGCTTCGCTCATGAGTTGCACCCAAAGCCCTGCTGCCTTCATAATAGTTTTGCGGTACTGCATTAAGGGAAGTTTCAGAAACAGAGATAATCGTCGGCAAAATCATCATTCCAAGAAGAATGCTTGCCGTAAGTATTGATGAACCGTTCCCGCCAAAAACATTCCGCACAAAGGGAACAATCACCATGAGGCCAAAAAAGCCATAAACAACACTTGGAATTCCTGCCAGAAGATCTACGGCAGGTTTTATAATCTTATGCAGCCATTCAGGACAGAATCTGGAAAGAAACACAGCCGTCATCAATCCTACAGGAACTCCAAGTATAATTGCCCCCGCTGTAACATAAAGACTTCCAACAATCATCGGGAAAATACCGTAGAGTTCCGAACCTGGTTTCCATTTTAATCCGAACAGAAAATCTGTAAGGCCGATTTTGTGCATGGCTGGAATTCCATTTGCAAAAAGAAACATACAGATCAAAAGAACAGCAAGAATACTGAATCCTGCTGCCAGCAGAAAAATAATTTCAAACAATCTTTCTTTTATTTTCATGTGACAATTCTAAAAAGATAATGTTAAGTCTACGGGTGGAATTTGTTAAATTAAAGTTAAAAAGAAAAGGGGATGACCAATAAGTTCAAAAAGTGTCATTTAATTGCAATACAAGAGATTGCCGTGTCGAGCACGGCAATGACTCATACTTATTGGACAGCCCCTACCTACACTCTGCGTTCTTCAATCAGGTTTATTTTACATTATTCCACTTTGTAATCTTACCAGTGAAAATCTGTTCTACCTGAGCCTTTGTAAGACCATCAGCGGGATTTTCCCTGTTTACAACTACAGCAATTCCATCTACTGCAATTGTGATTTCCTTTACGCCCTTTGACTTTTCTGAATCCTTAAGACCGCGGCTTGCCATACCGATGTCACAAGTTCCGTTGATTGCATTTGTAACACCAGTTGTGCTGTCAGAAGTCTGAAGTTCAATTTTGGCATTTGGATTAACCGACTTGTAGCTTTCGATTAGCTTTTCCATTACAGGAGATACAGAAGATGAACCTGCAACAACAACCTTTCCTGTTGCTTTTGAAGAAGCATAACTCTTTATGTTCTGAATCTTAATGTACTTATTTGCAGCAATGATCTTCTGGCCTTCTTCACTTACAATGTAGTTTACAAAATCCTGTGCAACAGCAGAGATATTTTCCTTTACGGCAATATTAAACGGACGGCTGATTTTATATGAACCCTTATTGATGTTTGCAACTGTTGCATCTGCACCATCAATCTTTACTGCCTTAACTGAATCATTCAAAGAACCGAGGGAAACATAACCGATTGCGTATCTATCACCGGCAACGCTTGTAAGCATTACTGCTGTAGAATTTGTAATGGCAGCTTCATCTGTTGTATAGTCAACTTTCTTGCCGGCTGCATTCTTCTTTTCAATTCCAAAAAGTTCAATGAATGCACCGCGTGTTCCACTGCCTTCTTCGCGGCTAAGAACCGAGATTGCCTTTTTACCGTTGAATTTAGGTGCTGCAAAACACAAAAATGCCGATGATACGAGAACAGCACCTGCAATTGTTTTCTTAAGATTGATTTTCATAATTACTCCTCTGAGATTTTTCACCTCATAATCAAGATATGAAAAATCTAAAGGATTACTGTTAAGTTATCAGGAATTTCCTGTAAAGAATTTGTAAACAAAGACTTTACAGGACAATATTTTACACCGGGAATACAACAGTAAATGTACTGCCCTTTCCGACTTCACTGGTTACAAGGATACTAGCCTGGTGATATTTTGCAGCGTGCTTTACAATACTAAGTCCAAGTCCTGTTCCGCCATTCTGCTTTGAACGGCTCTTGTCAATTCTATAAAAGCGTTCAAAAATTCTTTCTTTTTCTGATGAAGGGATTCCAATTCCAGTATCCTTTACAGTAAGTATCACGCTTTTGCTGTCAATCAAATTCTGAAGGGTAACATCAACCTTTCCACCCTCAATATTGTACTTTATGGCATTGTCCATAAGGTTATAGACCATTTCATAAATTACAGGCTGAACTCCATTGATAAGTCCACTGTCTCCACTCAGGTTTACTGTCACATTCTTTGCCTTTGCCGCTGCAGAAAGAATATTCATGGATTCACGGCAAATTTCACGAAGACTAAGAGGTTCTTTTTCAAGGCTTATGGACTTTTCATCCAGTTTTGAAAGCTTGATGATGTCATTCACAAGGGTGATCATTCGCTGAGCTTCATCATAAATAGAGCTTGCAAAATCTTTTGTAACTTTGGGGTCTGTCCCCTCTGACTTCAATATTTCTGCAAAACCGCTGATACTTGTAAGCGGTGTCTTTAGTTCATGACTGACATTAGCCGTAAACTGCTGCCTAAGTTCTTCCCTCTGTGACTTTTCAAAGTTTTCTTCTGCAATCCTCTTCGTAAATGGCTTTAATTCTTCATAGACCTGACTTGTTTCCGGATTTTCCAGATCAATTAAATTCAAAGGCTCTACGATTTTTTTACTTATCCATGAAGCCGATATGCCTGACGCTATCACGGCAAGAACAAGCATCACCATAAGAATCTGGCTCATTCCTAAAATCAAAACCCATACAGAATGCTGATTGCAGCTGATTCTCAACACATCACCGTTGGAAAGAAGCCTTGCAAAATACAAGGTCTTCTCTGTCATGGTAGAAGAAAATCTTGCTATCTGAACCGAACCTTTTGTCTTTGCTTCAAGGAATTCTTTTCTGCTGCCATGATTTTCCAACGATGCAGCATCCACCGTATTGTCAAAGTACACTTTGCCTGTGGAATCAATAAGAGTTATGCGGTTTTCAGTTTTTAAGGAACCAAGGCGAACAAGATTATTTTCCAGAACATAGCTTTCAAGGAAATTGCTTTCCGTTTCAAGTTCAGAAAAAATCTGCTTTTCAAAATAACCGTACATGTTGGAGATGAACAGAAAAGCACAGATAAAATAAATGAATGCCCCAACAGAAAAAGTATTCGTGAAAATTCTAAAAGTAAGAGATTTATTTTTCATACGAATTTATATCCTACGCCGCGAATTGTTTCGATGGTCTTTTCATATTTACCAAGCTTTGCCCTCAAAGTCCTGATATGAACATCAACAGTTCTGCTTTCAATGTCAGACGACAGGTCCCATACAGATTCAAGAAGGAGTTCCCTTGTGAGCACATTACCTCTGTTTTTCATCAGGAGAAGAAGAAGATCAAATTCCTTTACCGTAAGAAATATCTGCTGGCTATCTGCAAATACCGTGTGCTGGTTTTCATCCAGTTTAATTCCGTCTGCTTCAAGAATTTCTTTTTTCAAATCTGATTTCTCATATCTTCTGAGCACAGCCTTTATTCTTGAGACAAGGGCCATCATGCCGAATGGTTTTGTTACATAGTCGTCAGCACCAGCATCAAGACCAGTAACAACATCGTATTCAGAATCCTTTGCCGTAAGCATTATTACAGGGACAGCAGAAGTTTCATGATTAAACCGAAGTTTTTTTAGAATTGATATTCCGTCTTCCTCTGGAAGCATGATATCCAGAAGAATAAGGTCTGGTTTATTTTTCTCAAGTTCCTTCCAGAAATCAGAAGGAAGTGAAAAATCCTGAACATCAAAACCCTGACTCGTAAGAGAATATTTTATAAGTTTTCTAATATTGTCATCATCTTCCAGTATGTATACCATACTTCTATATATAGATGAATTGATGAAAAAATCAATGATTGAATTGTAAAGATTGTGTAAATTGTAAGGCCTTATGCCCCGAATGCGACAAAGACTTTTCAGCAACGGAGACTTTTTCGTAAATGCGAAGCATTTTTGACACGGACGCGGCAAAGAAAAAGCCTAACGAAGGATCCATGAGGAATTCATCCCCTTGGTGCTTTTGCAGGATCTATAGGCGAAGATTTCTGGAACACCATGAGGCACATCTGGTTTGTTCCCTTAATGCTGTCTGTTCCGGCAGTTCCGATTACATCACCGAAAACAAGGTAATCTCCTTTCTGTACCTTTATTGAACCAAGACCGCTGTAAACATAGATGTGGCCAGTCTTTGTCTGAACAAAAACTACCTGCCCGTACCCACGGTAATTTCCAACATACATTACGGTTCCCGCACGGATTGCAGTTACATTCTCATTCTTTGCACAGCCAAGCTGAACACCGCTGATTTTTCCAGTCATGTATGTAATTGTAGGATTCTTAACAGGCCAGGAAAGGCTTGGATCTCCCTTTTTTGCCGAATATTTTCTTGGATCATCAGGAAGTGAAGGAAGTTTTGCATTTGAAGTATCTACTATTGTTACAGGAATTTTAAGCTTCTGGCCGGCTTTAAGTTGAGATTTTGAATCAAGACCGTTGAGCCTTTTAAGTTCATCAACAGTAATTGCATTTACCTTTGCAATGCGATAGAAAGTGTCGCCCTTCTGCACAGTATATGTGTCAAACTTTCTTGTATCTGAAGCAGCCTTTGTTTCAGACTTTGAATCTGTCTTTACGGTTTCAGCTGCTGAAGTTCCACCCTTGCGAGGTATCCTGATTTTCTTCCCTACCTTAAGAACATCGTTTTTTGTAAATCCGTTTGCTTCAAGAAGTTCATCAACAGAAATAAGGTTGTTTTTTGCAATGCGGTAGAAAGTGTCGTCCTTTTGCACTACATATGTATCGTATGAAACAGAAGTCTTTTCACCTGAAGATTTATCATCCATTTTATCAATTCCAGGAATCTTAAGGGACTGGCCGATTTTCAGGGTATCCTTGTCTGTAAGGCCGTTGGCAGAGTAAATCTCGCTTACCTTTACTCCGTACTTTCTTGCAATGGAATAATAGGTATCGCCGCTTTCTACTTTGTAGGTAATATCTGCAAAAGCAAAGGCAGACATGGAAACAAAAAGGGCTGATGCGGAAACAAAAAATTTAGACACTTTCATATTCTGATTTTCGGCACAAAACCCCTATGACTGAAGAATTCTTTTCAAATTCACTTTATTAAGAAGCGCATATTCACTATAATGCTTTGGCAAGTATCTATTATCATTTTTTCTATATTAGGAGTAAATCATGGCATATTACTACGAAGAGCCTTCTCACACATTTGCTGAGTATCTTTTGATTCCTGGTTACACATCTGAAGAATGTATTCCAGACAATGTTTCCCTCAAGACTCCAGTTGTCCGCTACAACAAGAAAGCAGGTGAAAAACCAGCTCTTACAATGAACATTCCTATGGTTTCTGCAGTAATGCAGTCGGTTTCAGATGATAAGCTTGCCATCGCACTTGCAAAGGAAGGTGGAATCAGTTTCATCTTCGGTTCACAGACAATAGAAAACCAGGCGGCAATGGTTGCCCGCGTTAAGGCATACAAGGCTGGATTCGTAACTTCAGATTCAAACATCCGCCCAGACCAGACAATTCAGGAAGTAGTTGACCTCATTCAGACTACAGGACACAGCACAATCGCAGTTACAAGCGACGGTACTGCCCACGGAAAGCTTGAAGGCATCATTACAGAACGCGACTACAGAATCAACCATGTTTCTCCAGATGCAAAGGTAGCAGAATACATGACTCCATTTGCAAAGCTCGTTACAGGAAAGGACGGAATCTCACTTTCTGAAGCAAACGACCTTATCTGGACACACAAGGTAAACCAGCTCCCAATCATCGATGCAAACGGAAACCTTGTTTCAATGGTATTCCGCAAGGACTTTGACAACCATCAGGTTTATCCAAACGAAAACCTTGATTCACAGCACAGATATATCGTAGGTGCAGGCATCAACACACGCGACTACATGGACCGTGTTCCTGCCCTCCTCGATGCAGGTGTAGATGTTCTTTGTCTCGACTCTTCAGAAGGTTACTCTTGCTGGCAGGGAAAGGCCCTAAAGGACATCCACGCTAAATGGCCAAACGCAAAGGTTGGTGCCGGTAATGTTGTTGACCGCGAAGGATTCATGTACCTTGCAGAACAGGGTGCCGACTTCATCAAGATCGGTATCGGCGGCGGTTCAATCTGCATCACCCGCGAAACAAAGGGTATTGGACGCGGACAGGCTACAGCAACAATCGAAGTTGCAAAGGCTCGCGACGAATACTATGCAAAGACAGGAATTTACATTCCTATCTGTTCCGATGGCGGTGTAGTTCACGACTACCACATCACTCTTGCCCTTGCCATGGGTGCAGACTTTGTAATGCAGGGCCGCTACTTTGCACGCTTTGATGAATCACCAACAGCAAAGCTCAATATCAATGGAAGCTATGTAAAGGAATATTGGGGCGAAGGTTCAAACCGCGCACGCAACTGGCAGCGCTATGACCTTGGCGGAAAGAAGACACTTTCTTTTGAAGAAGGCGTTGACTCTTATGTTCCTTATGCAGGACACTTGCATGACGGTGTTGCCCTCACAACAAGCAAGATCATCCACACAATGTGTAACTGCGGTGCCCTTTCAATTCCTGAACTTCAGGAAAAGGCAAAGATTACCCTCGTAAGCCAGACAACAATCAGTGAAGGTTCGGCTCATGATGTAACAGTAAGAAACACATCAATCCATAGCTAATCAATTTGTAAATTTTTTGACTGCATCTGGCGCTGAATGCATCTCATGCAGTCAGGAGGATTTTATATGAACGTTGTAATCATCGGTGCCCAGTGGGGAGATGAAGGAAAAGGTAAGATCGTTGACTACCTTGCAGAAGATGCCAAGTATGTTGTTCGCTATTCAGGCGGACCAAACGCTGGACATACAATTGTTGTAGACGGAAAGCAGTTTGCCCTCCACCAGGTTCCAAGCGGAATCCTTTACAAGGACAAGACAGTATTCCTCGGCAGCGGAATGGTTATTGACCCGGAAGCACTTTTTGATGAACTTAAGATGCTTAAGGACAACGGAATTGACTGGGAAGGACGCGTATTCATTTCTGACCGCGCACAGCTCATTCTTCCAAAGTACAGAACAATGGATAAGGAACGCGATGCACAGCGCAAGCGCCCAATCGGTACAACAGGCCGTGGTATGGGTATTGCATACGCAGAAAAGGCACACCGCGACGGTGTTCGTCTTGCTGACCTTGACTGGGCAGAAAAGATGGCAGAATTCGACGGTGAAGACCTTGAATACATCAACAGGTACAAGGACCAGCTTCTTTCAATGAGAGTTGACCTTGTTGCAAAGATGCACGAATTCAAGAAGGATAACATCCTCTTTGAAGGTGCTCAGGGTGCCATGCTCGACATCGACTCTGGTACATACCCTTATGTTTCTTCTGGAACATCTTGTGCAGCAGGTGCTTGTACAGGTTCAGGCATCGGTCCTCATGAAATCGACCGGATTCTCGGCGTTTTCAAGGCATACCAGACACGCGTTGGTAACGGTCCAATGCCAACAGAATTCAACGAAGCAGATGAATCAGAAAGCGAACTTTGCCGCTATGTACGCGACACAGGACGCGAATACGGTGTAACAACTGGTCGTGCACGCCGCTGCGGTTACCTTGACCTTGTTGCCCTCCGCTATGCATGTCGTTTCAACAGCATGGACGGCCTCGTTCTTACACACCTTGACATATACGATACAATGGATCAGATTGAAGCTTGTGTAGCATACGAAATCGACGGAAAGATCGTAACAGACTTCCCATCAAATGTTGACATGCTCAACAAGGCAAAACCAGTTCTTGAAAAGTTCGACGGATGGAAGACATCCCTCAAGGAAATCAAGAAGTACAGCAAGCTTCCTAAGAACGCACGCAAGTACATTGAATTCATCGAAGCTTTCACAGAAACTCCAGTTTCAATTGTAAGTGTCGGCTACGAAAGAAACGAAACTTTCATCCGTAAGAATCCTTGGAAATAGAAACTTAGTTTATATTTCCATTGCCTTTATAAAAGGGGATGACCAATAAGTATGAGTCATTGCCGTGCTCGACACGGCAATCTCTTGCATTGCAATTAAATGGATTTTCGGGTCAAGACCGAAATGACACTTTTGAACTTATTGGAAAGCCCCTTTTTTTATTTTTCTTCAGAACTTCAGCCAGCCTGTTTCAAATTTTCAATTTCCAGGTCACGGATATATTCTTCAAGTCTGCGGTAATTTGCACACTTGATGGACTCCCTTGTATACATGATAAGGGAAACAAGGAAAGCAGCAAAATTAACGGCGGCGATTGTATAAAAAACATAATACAACATACAGATACCTCACTATCATTTGATGTTTATAAGGTATCATTTACCCCTTATCACTTGATGATTGTGGGTAAAAAAAAGTAAAATATTTACATGATAGTTTACACAAGAAAAATCAATTACCACGAAACAGACAAAATGGGCATCACCCATCACTCTAACTACATCAAGTTTATGGAAGAAGCCAGAGTTCAGTATCTGGAAGAAATCGGAATGCCCTTTGATGAAGTTGAACGAAAGGGAATCGGTTCACCAGTAGTAGGCCTTGACATCGAATACAAAACCCCTACGGAATTTGCAGACATTCTTGAAATCGAAGTAAAGGTTCTGGGATACAACGGCCTAAAACTTGAAATCGGATATGTAATGAAAAACAAAAAGACGGGTGCACTGTGCGTAACTGCAAAATCACGCCACTGCTTCCTTAAGGACGGGAAACTATACAACTTCAAGCGAGCCGCAGATCCATACGATGAACTCATGCAGAAGGCCCTTGAAGAAGACACAGGGGAAACAAAATAAACTCCGGAAAATCATCCGGAGTCATTCTGCATCATGCAGGATAATTCAGATGTGCATCGTCAATGTTGTAGAGAGTGTTTTCAAGGTAGCGCCTTGCAACATACTTTGCCATGGGAAGATTCTGGTCAAGATAGTTGCCGCATTCTTCCGGCTTTGCACCAGGAATGTCTCCTTCAAAATCACGGACAAATTCAAACATCTTTGTCATGAATGGAACCATTTCCTTGCTGGAAAGTTTTCCTTCAACAAGAAGGTAGCAACCGGTTCTGCATCCCATTGGACCAAAGTAAACGATTCTTTCTGCCCATTCCCTGTCATTGCGTGCAAAGGTTGCACAAAGGTGTTCGATAGTATGAAGTTCAGCTGTATTGAGAACAGGTTCATCATTTGGCGATGTTATGCGAATATCAAAAGTTGTAATGAATGCATCACCAAACTTGTCGATGCGGGAAACATAAAGGCCTGGTTCAAGCTTGATGTGGTCGATTGTAAAACTTGCAATTTTATCCATTTAGAAAATCTCCTTTACCATAGACTTGAATTTATTTCCACGGTCAAATTCATTTGTAAACATTCCGAAAGAAGTAGCACCTGGACTGAATACAACAGGGAGGCTGTTGCCCTTCACAGGCCTTCCATAAACTTTTGAAGAAGTTTCAGAAATAAGATTTGTCTTAACCATTCCAAGAAGAATCGAAAGGGAATCAAAAGGACCGTAGTAATTGACATTGCGTTCCTTCAAAAGAGGTATGAGTTTATCTGTTCCAGTTCCTGCAAGGAGATAGATTTCAAAAGGCTTGTAATGGGAACCATCTTCCATATTAAGGCATTTAGCGAGAGGCAGGAAATCAAGTCCCTTGTCAGTTCCACCTGTAATAAGGATTACCTTCTGTTCAAAGGATTGGCTTGCAGCGGCTGCCGCTTCCGGTACAGTTGCACAGCTGTCATTAAAGAAAGATACCTTCCTGCCATCAACAGGACTTTCCCATTCGTGAAATTTTTCAAGGCGATGAGTAATTCCCTTCCATTCACCAAGAATGTTCACGGCCTGTTCTGCAGCAACTCCCATAAGGTAAAGGGCAAGACCTGCATTGAGAACATTAATCTTCATGTGATTTCCGGGAACCTGAAGTCTGCCCATAATCTGCTCTACCTGAAGACATTTGTTGCGGGCATGAGCACTCATCAAATCCGTAGGAAGCCTTGCATAGCCTGCTGTAAATTCGCGGCTTTCATTCTTCTGGAAAACTCCGGCAACATCTGCAGGAAGTTCATTCTTGCTGTAGCGGAGCACACGACCTTTGGTTTCGCTTGCAAAAAGATCTCCCCAGCAGCGGCAACCAGTTTTTGGATTTGCACAGTCCCTAAGATAGTCATCATCATCAAAATCAAGGATTGTAAAATCCTTTTCATCCTGATCTGCATAGATAAGCTTCTTGTCATCTACATAACTGTCCATATCACCGTACCAGTTCTGATGGTCAGGAACAATTTTAGTAATGATTGCAATCTTTGGCTTGAGGGCTTTTCTTCCGCGAAGGTCTGCCAGCTGCCAGCTTGAAAGCTCAAGAACTACTGGTGTTGTACCGTCAGTCTTTGAAAGAAAAGTAAGCGGGCTTACAGTAATGTTTCCGCCAAGAAAGCACTTGAAACCAGCCTGATTCAAGGCATAGGAAAGGGCACTTACTGTACTTGACTTTCCCTTGCTTCCAGTCACTGCAATAATCGGTGCTTTTGTAAAATGAAGGAAGATACTGATGTCTGTTTCAATGGCCTTTGCTGCGGCAAGGTATTTGTTTCCCTGAATCTTTACGCCAGGATTCTTGATTACACAGTCTGCGTTTTCAAAGTCTTCAATCTTGTGTTCGCCAAGAACGTAACGGAGGCGAGACAAATCCAAAGAAGGATCTGTACCAATGGAATTGATCGTAGGAGCCAACTGCTCTGCAGTTTTCATGTCAGTTACGGTAACACAGGCACCGTGCTGAAGGAAAAACCTTACGCAGGCTTCTCCACCACCGTTGAGACCAAGTCCCATGACGGTAACTTTTTTTCCGCGGATATCTTCAAGTGTGTTAAAGGCACAGCCTTCAGGGTAAACATGTGGTGTCATATCAAACTCTTGTAGTGCAAAGCTGATTCTTTGCGTTGTATTCTGCTACTGCTTCGTCAAAAAGATAATCAATCAAATCTGAATATTTAAGCCCTGCGCTTTCGCACATTTTCGGGAACATGCTGATGCTTGTAAATCCAGGAATTGTATTGATTTCATTAAGGTAGATTGAACCGTCGTCGCGATCAATGAAAAAGTCTACGCGAGAAAGACCGCTGGCACTTACGGCAGCATAAGCTTTTTTTGCAGTTTCGCGAATGTATTCAAGCTTGTCATTGTCAAGCAGGGCAGGAATCTTAAGTTCTGCTCCATCAGGATCATTGTACTTTGCATCGTAGTCGTAGAATTCATGCTTTGGAATAATTTCTCCAGGACCATAAGCCTTAAGGATTGAACACGGAACATTTGCATCGGCAGTTATGCTGTTTCCCGTTACCGAACATTCAACTTCACGGGCATTGATTGCCTTTTCAATGAGGACCTTGTTGTCCCAGCTGAAGGCTTCCATGAGCGCAAATGAGAGTTCCTTTGGATTAGAAGCCTTTGATGCACCGTCGCTTGAACCTGCTGAACAAGGCTTTACGAAGAGAGGGAACTTAAGGGTATCAATTGCCTTTGCCACAAGTTTGTCATATTCAGCAGAATTATTGATGTCTGCCTTAGTAAGGCACATGTATGGAACAACAGGAAGGCCTGCCTTTTCCCAGATGATTTTTGTCGTAACCTTGTCCATTGTAACGGCAGATGACATGACTCCACAGCCAACATAAGGAACGCCAACCATTTCAAAAAGCCCTTGAAGGGTTCCGTCTTCACTGTAGGTTCCGTGCATTACAAAGAACACCACATCGGCCGCGATTGTTTTTCCGCCGCAGGTAAAGGCTGCAGCAGTTCCACCGCCAGGAATCACATTAACGCGCTTTGATTCATCAGCATGAACGGAAAGCTTTGCTTCTGGATTTGCCTTGAGTTCTGCAATTACGGATGTATCTTCAAGATACCACTTGCCGTCCTTGCTTACGGAAATCAAAGTGATTTCATGATTGTCGGAAATATTTCTAAGAACCGATGCGCAGGAAAGAAGTGAAATCTCGTGTTCACCGGAGCGTCCGCCATACATCAATGTTACTTTCATTTTAATTCTCCCAATGCTTTTTTTGCCTCGCTGATTTCATCGTAAGGCATTATATGGTCTTTAAATATGATTGAATTTTCGTGGCTTTTTCCAAGAAGAAGAACTATGTCGTCTTTCCCTGCAAGGGTAAAGGCTTTTCTGATGGCAGTTGGTCTGTCCGGAATAAGGAACAAATCCTTGCCTTCAACTTTTCCACCTTCAATGGAACCTGCGGCAATATCCCTTAGGAGCGCCATTTCATCTTCGCCTCTAGGATCTTCGTTTGCAAGAATAACATAGTCGCAGTATTCTGCGGCAATTTTTCCCTGCAAAGGTCTCTTTTTAGTATCACGCTCACCGCCCGAACCAAAGACGCTGATTATTTTTCCCTTGCATCGGTTCTTTACAGGAGGGAATATGGTTTCAAAACTTGATGGAGTATGAGCATAGTCAACGATTACTTCAAATGGCTGACCTTCATCAACAACAGTCATTCTTCCCTTTACGCTTTCAAGCTTCTGGCAGGCTGCCGCAAGTTCTTCTATTGATTTTCCTGTAGTTTCGTTTACAGAAATAATTGCAGTCATAATGTTGTAGGCATTGAAAGCACCGGGAACAGGAGCCTTAACGGAAACAGATTTTCCGCCAACAGTCAGGTCAAAAGAAATTCCTGTGCTTGTAGAAACAATGTTCTTTGCAGAAACCACAGGTATGCCTGAAGGAACGGCAGGCAATTCAACAGCACCGCTTTCTACGGCATGTTTACCAGCTTTACCTTCAGTTGTAAAGCCAATAACCTTGTTTGCCGTACAGTCAGCAAAATAGACTGCCGCTGGATCTTCAAGATTTACGATGCCCACAGCAGGAACAACAGTTTCTTTTCCTGCAATGGATTTCCTGTGTTCATGCTTGTCCAGGGTCCTGAAAAGGTTTGCCTTGTCACTCTTGTACTGTTCGTATGTTCCGTGGAATTCAAGGTGCTCCAATGTAACATTCATGAAGGCACCGCAGTCAAAAAGAACATCACCAAGGCGATTTGTCTTTTCGCTCAAACCATGGCTTGAACTTTCAACAACTGCATGGGTACAGCCGTTTTCAAGCATCTCGTAAAGTTCACGCTGAACGATTGTAGCTTCAGGAGTTGTCTGATGTTCAGGGTTGGCAATGGCTTCCCCGCCGAGGGAATACTGAACTGTAGAAATGAAGCCTGCCTTAAAACCTGAAAGGCGAAGCAACTGCCAGATGAAGGCAACTGTAGAACTTTTTCCTTCTGTCCCCGTAACACCGTAGACAACCAGTTTCTTTGAAGGATAATCGTAGAAACAGGCAGACATGGGAGACATGGCAAAGCGGCTGGATTTCACCTTAAGGAAAGCAACTTCACGACCGGCCATTGATTCTTCTATGGATTTATTTTCATCATCAGTGATTTCGCCTTCATAAACGACAGCAACAGCTCCGTTCTTAATGGCACTGGCAATGAACCTGTTTCCTGTGGTATGGGTTCCAGGCAATGCAAAGAAAAGGGAACCTGCTTTTACTGCCCGGCTGTCAAAAACAAGGGAATCAACTTCAATCTTGGAAAGATCCGTTCCAGAAACATTTTTATATTCGATTGAGCCTACAAACTCAGACAAAAACTTTTTCATATCAAACATTCTATACTTTTGCAGACAATTTAACAATTAGAGGAATAATGCTATAATTTGTTGCTATGGAAAAAATCGTAAATAAAAGAAAGCCGCTCCCATTGAGAATATTCTTTGGAATTTTAATTTTTTTATCTATCCTAATTGTGACAGTTGGAGCATGGATTGCATATTCAACCTTCAACAGAATTTCTCCCCTAAAATTTATTCCCGAAAACTACTCGGCAATAATACACACAGACAGGGCTTACTCGGCCGTTGAACCTCTTATAGGACTTAAGGCAGCAGAAACTGTTTTGTCAGAACCTTCCCTTTCGGCAGTAAGAGGACCTTACATGCAGGCAAGAACTTTCATCAACAATGCAAGTCCACTTGTTGCAAAAATCGTTGACAGAAGAATCGATACGGCCATTTATATTGAAGAAAATGACACCGGTTTTGTCGCTGTAATCGACCTTGGATGGCTTTCATGTACCACAAGGCTTTCTTCTTTTGCAGCGGGATTTCTGAAAGTAAAAAACCTTACATGGGGCGATGGACATTTCGAATACAAAACAGGTGAAACAACCATCTATGCCAAGCCTTACAAAAACATCGTGATGATTACATCATCTAGAAAACTTTTCGACATTTCAGAACAGATTTTTACCGACCGCATTGTTACAGAATCAGAGCACAAGGAAATCGAAGGAGAAAAAATCAATACGCTGAAAATTCTTGCCCCTTCAATGAAGATTGCCAGAATGAAATCATTTGAAAACTTCTACGGCGAACAGGCAGAAAAGATATTGGGCAAGGACAACCTGTCTTCAATCACTTTCAGCATCACAAATGATATCATTCATATTAACCTGAATGTTCCCGTGAACAAATCAGAATGCACGACAAACCTTTCTGAAATCCTAAAATTCAAGTCTACAAAACCAAGGCTTCCAGCTTTTCTTACAAGCGACACCCAGTATTACACATTAATTAACCTTGCATCCCTGGAGCAGATGAAAACTTCTTTTTTCCCTATGATTCAGAAAACAACCGACATTGAAGGCACATGGAAAAAAGCAGACAGTTTATGCAAAAGTTTCTTTTCCCTTACTTTGGAAGAACTTTTATTCTCATGGACTGGAAATGAAATTGCCGCCTTTGGAATAGAAGGTTCCAGTGACCCTGTATTTGCCGTTCAGATCAAGGACGAAGCAAAACGCGCAGAAGTATTCGACAAGCTTGACGATTCAATTCTTATAAATACAAACACAAGTTTAATCGTAAACGGAATGAGGCTTCCATGCCTTGAACTGCCAGGATTCATTTCAGGACTCCTTTCAATGTTCAACATCAATCTTCCAAGACCTTTCTACCTTGTAAGCAACGGATACATGTATTTTTCCATGTCACCGCAGAATCTTTCTTCCGTTTTTACCCACATCAACAAGAACTACATAATTTCAAGAAATGCCAACTGGAGAAATGTTTCAGCCTACTCAAACCCAAACACAAGCCTTGAACTCTATTACAACTTGAATAGAAGCATGCCTTTCTTCCTGGACAACGCATCTCTTTCTGCAAAAATACTCAAACTCTATGGAATCGGACGTTTTGACGTTGAAATCACGGAAGACTCAATTCAGGCAAGCCTTTATGCAAATGCAGTTAATCAGGATGATTCACACATGCTTGCAGGCTTTCCTAAGGCTACAGGAAAAATCAGCGACTACAACCTCATAGCGGATATAGATGAAGATCCTGAAAACCTTTACTGGATAGAAGATGACACAAAACTTAAATGCCTTAACCTCAATTCTCTGGACGTGAAAGAAGCAAATGATTTCAACGGGAAAATATACATTGCTTCGGCACAGGGAAAAGCAGGAAAGAACAACAGGCTTTGGGTAAGCACAGAAAACGGAGACGTTTATCTTCTGGACAAAGACCTTAAGAAGAGCAAGGAATTCCATACGGACACTGCATTTACAGCAGGCGGAGCCGTATACAAGGAATCCTATGTAGTACCTACAAAAGACGGGAGCATTCTTTTTGTAGACAGCAACGGCAACTCGGAAGAAGTTTACATAGGCCCAGACCTTAACATCAAAAGCCGTCCTTCAGTAAGCGAAGATTACATTGCCCTCTATAGCCGAGGTTTTGAAGGAGAAATTTACCTTATCAAGGACAGGGAATGCATAAACAGAAACAATCCTATGATTATAGACGGCATCGGATTTGGTTCCCCTGCAATTACAAAAATCGACGGAAGAGTCATAGTCGGATTCCTTACACAGAAAGGTGAATTCTATCTGTTTGAAAACGGGAATCTTGCCGACGGATTTCCAATCGAAACAGGAAAAGTATTCACAACAAATGTTGTATTCGGCAAGAATGCCTTCTATACACTTTCTGAAGATGCCGTAATATACAGATTCAACCTGAACAGAACTTTCTCATGCGTAAAGCTGCCAGACATAAACACAGCAAAAGAAGCTTTCATCTGTTCAAAAGTATTTGAAGGATCGGAAGGAATCTACGCAAGCGGAGACAGCAACATAATTTACGGATTCACTCCAGAACTGGAACTCCTCATGTCATTTCCGTTGGCAGGTAGAGGCGTTCCTGTATTTGCTGATGTAAACAAAGACAAAAACACAAACTGCCTTGTCCTTTCAATAAGCAGGGAAATAAATTCATGGAGGATTAAATGAAAAGATTTGTAATTTATGCGACAGCCCTTCTGTTTGCCTTTACCGGATGTGCTTCGCTGCAGAAAGATATTTTAATATCAGCCGAGGATACAGCAAATTCAGAAAGGGTTCAGGAACTTGAAAATCAGCTCGTAACTCTTGACGGTTTATACATGCTCAATGGCCAGAAACTCTCAAAAGATGACAATGCACAGGCAGAATTTCTCAGAATGGAAATTGACAGGGAACTGCAGCAGCCGCACATGGACAAGGTTGTAGAAAGCCGTCTTCTTGCCATGAAAGGAAGATGCATGCTGATGCAGGCAAAAAAAAGCGATGCCCTGAAATGCTGCAAGACTGCAAAAAGCAAATATGAAAATGATGTTCAGCTTTTGATTCTTCAAAGAAGACTCGGACTGATAACAGACATAAACACCTACAGAGTCAAGCTAGATTCAGAAGTTCTTACAATAGAAGAAGCCCTTGAACACTATGAAAAGGGAGAATATGACATCGCTTCAGGACTTTTTGACCTTGTATTTGTAAATCCAGAAACAATATACAGGGAACCTTATGCGGCCGTCAGACAGAAGGCATGGGACCTAAGGAATGTTGATTCCGTAAACGCTGCAGTAAACTGGAATGAAAAATCCCTTACCGTCATGCAAATGATGACCATTGCAAATTCCAAGCAGGGGCTTCTGGATTACTACACAGCCGGGAAAAAATATGAAGGCAAAAAACTCTACCAGCTTCTTTCAAAGGCTGGCCTTATGAACAGCGTAAGCGGCACATCTTCTCAGACCTCTGAAAAAACAGAAGTCACAAGGGCAATTTCTGCAAGATTTCTCTGGAACCTTTACACTGCCAAAAACAGCATCAATCCTTCAAAGTATTCTACAAAATACAAAAACCGCACAAATGCAAAAAGTCCTGTTGCCGATGTAGGACTGGACTCCCCAGATTTTGATGCGATTCTTGGAACAGTTGAAAATGAAATCATGACATTGTCTGACGGTAAGAATTTTGAACCTAACAAAGTCTTCAGCGCAGCTGAATTTGACAGCTGCATAAACAAACTTAAATAATATAATTTAGGAGTATATGATGTTGGTTTCTATTTTAATTTACGGATTAACACTTGCTGTTTTTCTTTGGGGCTCATCCTTTGCAAAAGCAGGACAAATCAAGAGCGATTATCTTTCCCTTGAAAATTCCAATGCCACAAAGGGTTTAGCCTGTATCGGAGTCTTCCTTCATCATGTTTCTCAGAACCCTGCATTTCAGAACAGTGCAGACATCAAGTTCTTTGAACCTATCGGATTTATCTTTGTCGGCATTTTCTTTTTTTACAGCGGCATCGGCCTTTTGAAAAGCTGGAAATCGAAGCCTGGTTATCTTGATACCTTCTTCAAGAAAAGAATGCTCCCAATTGTAATTGCAATTTATGTAATGAACATATTCTATGCAGTCTTTTGTCTTGTTACAGGATACGGGCAAATGAATCCGGCAAAATGGATTCTTGGAATGCTCAACCTTATCATCATCAATGACCAGAGCTGGTATCCTATTGTCATCCTCATCATGTATGCAGCATTTTATTTCGCTTTCAAGAAATGCAAAAAAGTTGGAAACGCAATTTTTGTTGTATTCCTTGTTGCCTTTGCCCAACTTGTCCTCTTCTGCGTTCTCGGACATTTTGGATGGTGGATCAACTACGGATGGTTCAAGGGACCACAGAGTTTTGCAACAGCAAAATGGTATCAGCAGATTTGTGCACTTTGGTTCCAGGGTGAATGGTGGGTCAACAGCACACTATGTTTCGTAATGGGTCTCCTCTGGGCTCACCACGAAGAAAAGATCATTGCTTTTTTCTCAAAAAATTACTGGCCTAAGTTTATTGCAGTTGCTCTATTGATGACCGGCGGAATGGTTCTTGGTTTCTACGCTCTGTTCAACATAGGCTATTGGACGGAATTTGCAGGTCACGGTGTCGGAAGATTGGACAAGACAGTTACATTGATTGTACAACAGATTCAGCTTGCAACTTTCCTAGCTTTCATTACTGTCATCAAGTTCAAGTGGACAAGATCAAACAAGGTGCTTGCATTCTTCTCAAGCATTTCCCTTGAATTCTACCTTATGCAGCGCATTTCCCTGAACAGCCTTCTATTCATTACGGGAACATCCAGGGAATCAGCAATAATAAAGGAATGGCACTGGAACCTGCTGGTTTACTTTATGGCAGTTCTTGCAGCAAACCTTGTTCTTGCATTTGTGTACAGGTGGATTAACAAGAGAGTTTACAAACTATTGGTTAAATAAAAATTAATCTGCTGGAAAAAGATTCATAACATCAGCCGCTTTTTTGTTCATGCAAAGTTCAAAGGAGTGGCTGATTTTATTTTCATCAAAGAAGTAAGATTTAATGATGTTCTTTCGCTTTGGAAAAAGGAAGTCCAATGGATTTTTTTCAGGAAGCCTAAAGTGGCATCTCCATTGGGAAAGTGAAATGCACTGGGAAAGAGGTTCATCAGCACCAGAAGATTTTCTTACATAAAAGGAAAGCATGTTTTCCTGAGGAAAACTGTAGAAATAAATTTCACTTTCGCAGAACACGACAAGTCCCCAGAGAAAGTCAGCATTTTCGTCATGCTTGAGTTTTAAAATATTAAAGACAACGGGAGAAGCACGAAGTTCTGCCAGTTCAAAAGATACTACTTTGTCTTCATATTCTTCTTCAAAGGCTTTTATAAATTTCTGTCTTTCTTCTTCCGTTGTCTTCATAAGTTATACCCGAATTATTTTGCAGGGAACATTTTTCTGAAGTCTACAAGAACTTCCTGAGAATCGCGTGCAGAGTCAATGTCTGTCATCTTGTTAAGATTGCGATAGAAGTCAATGAGAGGTTCAGTTTCCTTGCGGTATACTTCAAGTCGGTGTGTGATTGATTCGAGCTTGTCATCTTCACGAGTAAAGAGTTCTCCACCGCACTTGTCGCAAACACCTTCAACCTTTGGTGGCATGAACTTAACATTGAAGTTAGCCTTGCAGCTCTTGCATACACGGCGGTTTGAAAGGCGGGCTATGATAAGGTCGTTGTTAACTTCAAAGTTTACAACCTTAACATCAATACCAAGCTTTTCAAATGCTTCTGCCTGTGGAATTGTGCGTGGGAATCCATCAAGAATGAATCCGTTCTTGCAGTCATCCTTCTTAAGTCTGTCTTCTACAATTTCAAGTACAACATCATCGCCAACAAGTCCGCCGGCATCCATGATTGCCTTTACTTTCTTTCCAAGTTCTGTCTGGTTCTTAATGTTTTCACGGAAAATATCACCAGTTGAAATCTGTGGAATCTTGTATTCTTCTGCAACCTGTGCAGCAAGTGTACCCTTTCCAGCTCCCGGTGGTCCTAAGAAAATAAAATTCATTGTTTTCTCCTAAAAATAGTATTGTTTAATTTTAATGCAGATTCTGTGATTTTGCAAATTATTAGAATAAATCGAGAGTATTGTCCAAGTAAATGCTTTCGCGGACTTCAAGGTGGCATTCAGGTTTTGTCAAGTAATACAAAAGGAACTCAAGAACAATGGCACTGCCAAGGCTTCTGCCTTCAATCTTGAACTGACTGAAACCGTTCTTCAAATAGATATTTTGAATTTCTTCAATTCCGACAAAAGCTGAACTCTTCATTGCTTTGGAAAACCTATAGCCGTCCCCGTTTTCGGATGCGATGCACCTGTGATTTTCTTCATCAATGCCAAGATTTTTTCGGCTTACATTTTCATAGCAGGTTTTTCTTGCAGAACAGTTTGGACTGCAGCATTCATTGCAAAGGAATTCAACTTTTGATTTTTGATGTTCATCCAGCAAAAACAGATTCTCAAAATCTTTGTTCAACCTGAAATCCGGAACAACATACTTGAATTCAGGACGGTTCAATTCTTTTTTAAGCTGATTGAATTCCGAAAGAACTTTTGTGGTAGAAGAGACAAAATAGAAATCCTGATATTTGTTCTTTATGTAATCCAACAGAAGTTCGGAATGAACAATGATTCCATTCCCAGGATTTTTTGAAAATACAGAACAAAGCCTGTTGCATTTATTATCAGCCAAATGTTTTTCTTCTATCAACGAATTGCTGAAAGCTAGGCGTGCAGAAATACTGTATTCCCGGCAAAGGGCAAGAACTTCTTTTTCAATTCCGTTCTGACCAAAGCCAACCCTACCGCCACCCCAAAGACAGTCTGAAGGCGATCCATAAATTGAACCAATTTCGCACCAGTCGTAAAACCAGTCCCTGTGCCCATAAAAAAGGGGAAGAAAAATCTTATAGAGGTCGTAGAATTCAAAAAGGCCCGGCAGATGATACCAGACCTTGCTTTCTTCAGTTTTCACTTAGAACTTGAGGATGAAATTCTTTTTCTTACCGCGGCGAACAACGATAACCTTTTCTTCGATTGCCATTGCCTTTGTAACCGGTGTATTTTCATCAGAAATCTTTTCACCGTTGCATGTGATTGATCCCTGTGCAAAGAATTCACGGGCTTCCCTTTTGCTTCCGCAGATTTTATTTTCTACGAGAACATCGATGATTGCCTTTCCTTCTTCCTTGAGTTCAACTGTAGGAACATCGCGGAAACCGATTTCGATATCCTTGAGTGAAAGGGACTTAAGGTCGCCGCTAAAGAGCTTTGCGGAAATATCAACTGCCTTGTCGTATTCGGCAGCGCCATGAAGGTCTGTAATGATTTCGCGGGCAAGAGCCTTGTGTGCTTCACGGAGTTCAGGGTGTTCCCTGTTCTTTGCTTCAAGTTCTTCAATCTGTTCTTTTGTAAGGAATGTAAAGATCTTGAGGTAGTCGATTACCATGCTGTCGTCAACATTAACAAGATACTGGTAAAGTTCATAGCTTGAAGTCTTGTTGATGTCAAGCCAGAGGGCGTTTCCGGCAGACTTTCCGAACTTGTTGCCGTACTTGTCAAGAACGAGAGGCATTGTAAAGCCGTAAGCTTCCTTTCCTTCAATCTTGCGGATGAGTTCGAGACCTGTTGTAATATTACCCCACTGGTCTGCTCCTTCACACTGCATAATGCAATTCTTTGTGCGGAACAGATGAAGGAAGTCATAGCCCTGAAGAAGTGTATACGAGAATTCTGCGAATGTGATTCCAGTTTCAAGACGACGGGCAATAATGTCCTTACCGAGCATATAGCTTACGTTGATGTACTTTCCTATGTCGCGAAGGAATTCAAGGAATGTATAGTCCTTTGTCCAGTCGTAGTTGTTTACGATTTCTGCCTTGCCTTCAAAAATGCGGTCAACCTGAGACTTGATACCGGCCAGGTTCTTTTCAAGGCGTTCCTTTGCCATGATTTCGCGTTCTGCAGTAGGGCGGGGATCACCGATAAGGCCTGTAGCTCCACCGCAAAGAAGAATCGGATGGTGTCCAGCACGAGCAAGGCGCTTAGCTGTTACAAGTGAAGAATAGTGACCAAGATGAAGGCTGTCTGCCGTTGGGTCCGTTCCCCAGTAAAAAGTAACCTTTTCGTTGTTGAGCTTGTCTGCAATATCTTCTCCGGCAACATCTTTAACAAGACCGCGCCACTGAAGTTCTTCATAGAATGTCATAGTATCTTCCTTTGTTGAAATTTATGTTGGAAGATTATAGCAGAATTAAAGTTTTAAGGAAACAGGCGGACTTACCCTCATGTCATTCCCGTGCTCGACACGGGAATCTCATCCGTGGATGACATTTTATGCTTAACCAGTTATGTATCTGCTGATTATGTGGGGCATCAAAGTTTTTCAAGAAACTCTTCCGGCGTAATGGCTTTTACCATTGAACCTTTAAAATCCTTTGTATTTCTTGTGATTATGTAGTCGGCGTTTATGTCGCTGGCACATTCATCCTGCAGACAATCTTCAAAATCCCTAAAGTTAGAATTTTCCAAAGCATAAACAAGGCGGTTTTTATCTATGGAAACAACATCAAAAATTTCACATAGGGAAAGGATGTATTTCCTTCGATCTTCATCAGAATGTGTTTTTCTCAATATATACCAGAGATTAGCTATAGAGTGAGCAGCCACAGCTCCTTTGACTTTTTTCTGCACAACAAGAGCGACAACCGATTGAGAATTATCCGTAAAAGGAATTCTATCCTGGATGACATCTATGAAAATATTTGTATCAATCAATATTGTTGTTTTTTTCATCCAACGCCTCCATCAATTCCTTTTTATAGTCAAAATCATTTGGAACAGTTTTTCTCATCCTAAGAATCGTTTTCCAGGCTTTTTGTCTTCGTGCCTCTTTTTCATCTTCGTTCTCTTCCCACATGATTATTTTCTGGCCTTTCGTAAAATTGTGATCACCCAAAACCCTCACGCAATTTCCATCGAAAATTCCTTCATATGTCTGTCGTGCCTGCTGTACAGAAGCCTTCATCACATATTCAGGAGAAGCAACCTCAAGAAGCCTTTCGTCTGTTTTGAATTCGGAATTATCATGTTTTTTCCCCAGAGGAGACGGTACTTCATTCCGTCGAATAAAATCTTCTCCAACCCCATAAATCGCCGCCAGATGGTGAACCGTTGAGTTATTTGGAATTACAGAACCGTTTTCATATTTAATGTAGGACTGCCTTGAGATTCCAAGCTTTTGTGCTATCTGTTCCTGAGAAAAAGAATTGAGCTGCCTAAGATATTTCAAGATTTCTTTCATGCCTTAAGTTTACATCATAATTTACAAAATGTAAAGAAAATTTACATAAATTTATTTTACAGGGTGTCACGGCTAAAGCCGCCGCTACGTCCACCCTTCCGCTATCGCTCCATTGCCTTACGGCAACTAAAGGGGTTCCCATCGCTGACACGAATCAAAGGGGACAGACCCCTTGTACGCAGCCGCCGGAGTTTTCCACGCGTTATTCCGGTCAGCCGTTGAAGCTCAGCTAGATTAACTTTTTCCTTTGAAAAATTTCCACCTTCGCGGGTCTTAATTAGTTCCAGCGCCTTCGATAAACTCAGAGGTGAGCTGTTATCAATTTGTTCATTCATGTTTCTCCTTCGATGGGATTTTAGGTCAAATACCATTCTACGGATTATGGCAAAATTGATAATGGCTTTTTTCTTTTGACTTTTTTTGGTTAATTTCGCCCGACTCGTGGAGGTTATATTCTCCCGACGCCAACACCAAGAACATAAACTCAAAATAAATGATGGATTCACGAAAAATATAACATCAACAAACTAGTTTATTTTGAGCAATGCACAAGCATTCAACGTGAAAAAAAATTTGAAAAATGGAATAGATCTTGGAAGTTGGATTTAATAAAAGGTAAAAATCCAGAATTTAAAGATTTAAGTTCAGAACAATGAAATTGCTGCCAGTGGAAGAGATTCCCGTGTCAAGCACGGGAATGACATAATGCAAAGCACGATTATGCCATAACGCAGCGACTGTCACTGCCAGGCTTAACACGATATTCAAGTCATTGTCGGGCGTGACCCGACAATCCCTATACACAATGCACTGCCGGTGAGAAGAGACCTTCGGGGCAAGCCCGAAGGTGACATGGTGTATGCCGACGGTGACATGATGCATGATGTGAAGTCCGAAGGTAACGTGGGTTAAACCAGTGTTCCTTTAAATGTGTTTCCATTCAAACTGTCTAAACGAACATTCACAAAAGTTCCGATGATTTTTGGATCTGCACGGAAGGCTACCCGTTCGTTCTGTTCCGTCTTTCCAAGAAGCTCATTCTGGTCGTCCTTGGAAACTATGTCCGCAAGAACTTTTATGGTCTGCCCTACACGGCGCCTCATCACTTTCTGAGTAAGTTCCAGCTGAAGGCTGATGATTTTCTGAAGGCGTTCCTTCTTAACTTCAAGAGGAATCTGGTTGTCCATTTTTTCTGCAGGAGTTCCTTCACGGGGATTATAGAAATACATGAAGGCGCTTTCGTATTCAACTTCCTTCATCAAAGAATAGGCTTCCTCAAATTCTTCTTCCGTCTCACCAGGGAACCCAAGCATGATGTCAGTTGTAAGTTCAACATCAGGAACAGCTTTCCTTAATTTTGCAATGAGGTCGAGGTAATCTTCACGGGTATATTTTCTGTTCATGCGGCGGAGGACTTCACTTGATCCGTGCTGAAGCGGAAGATGGATTCCCCGGCAGATTTTTCTGTCAGTCCTTATCACTTCAATGAGTTCATCGCTGAAATCCTTTGGATGACTTGATTCAAATCTGATCCACTCAATTGTAGATTTTATTTCATCAAGATGAGCGCTGATTATTTTAAGAAGCTCCGGAAATTTCACACCCTTGTCGTTGTAGCTGTTTACATTCTGACCCAGCAGACAGATTTCGCGAACCTTTCTTTCCGAAAGAATGTCAAGCTCATGAAGAATATCTTCAACGCTTCTGCTGATTTCCCTTCCTCGGAGATAAGGAACAATGCAGTATGTACAGAAATTATTGCAGCCGTGCATGATGGGTACAAATGTGCTGAAGGCATTTTCTTCGTAATAGCTTTCCGCAAATTTATAGACAGGCTCAACATAGCCCATTTCATATTTCTGATTTCTTTCAACGGCAGGAATAATCTCATGGAATTTTTCCTTCCCAAAAGTACCGACTACATAATCAACAACCGGCCACTGCTTTTTAAGATCATGCAAAAGGCGTTCTGCCATACAGCCCATGACAACAACAGTCAAAGGTTTTGGTCCATTCTTTGCAACATAATCGGCGGCAACTTCCATATTGCGTCTCTTTGCATCCTTTGCAAGGACACGAACTTTCTTAAGCCCCGTAAAAAATCCAAGGCGTCCAAAGATTCTTTCTTCTGCACTTCCGCGAACTGAACAGGTATTGATTACGACAAAATCCGCAAGCTGAACATCTTCCGCTTTTGTCCAACCACGCTTAATGAGTATCTGCTCAACAGCAGCCGATTCCGCAATGTTCATTTCACAGCCGTAATTTTCTATAAAGTATGTCATATTTAATAATTCACAATTCATAATTTATAATTCTTAATTATGAATTGTATTCAGTATACGCGTATGCATTGTGTGCATGGATGCTTTCTTCGTTTTCTGCTTCCACGCTGAACCAGGTGAATTTTCCGCCGCCTTCAAAATCTTTCAATGCAATGTAAACTTCGCGAACAACATCTTCCACAAACCGCGGATTGTCGTAGGCATGCTCTGTAACGAATTTTTCATCCTGCCTTTTGAGCACAGAATACAAGGGAGACGATGCAGATTTTTCAACAGCCTCGATCAAATCTTCAAGCCAGAAAAAATCCCTGTAGAGAATTTTTACGGTGACAGTCCCACGCTGATTGTGGGCTCCGTATTCGCTTATGGCTTTTGAGCACGGACAAAGAGTGGTGACAGGAACCTTTACTTCAAGGTAGAATTTCTTTTCACTTTCAGAAACTTCCGCTTCATAGGTACAGGTATACTTTATGATTCCCTTTGAATGAGAAACAGGAGCTTCCTTTTCTATATAATAGGGAAAAGAAATCTTACCAAAGGATTTTTCCGCCTCAAGCTTGATACGGATTTCCTCAAGCATTTCCATGAAATGATTAATCGAAATGTCTTCCCTATACTTATGGAACACCTCAATGAATCTGCTCATGTGTGTTCCCTTAAAATGATGGGGAAGATTCACAAAAAGATCCACAGTGGCAGTAGTATTCTGAACCTTATGCTTCTTATCCAAAACCGCTACCGGGTATTCCACATTGCGCACCCCGACCTTCTTAAGAGGAATCTCTCTATTGTCTTCAGAATTCTGTATGTCTATCATAATAATTCACAATTCACAATTTATAATTCTTAATTCATAATTCACAATTCACAATTCATAATTCATAATTTTTAATTCTTAATTATTCTGTTTTCCGCAGATTCAAGGGTATTGTAAATCAGCATTGCGATGGTCATAGGTCCTACTCCGCCAGGAACAGGTGTTATGAAACTTGCCTTTTCCTTTGCACCTTCAAAATCAACATCACCAACAAGACGGAATCCGCTCTTCTTTGTGCTGTCAGGAATTCTGTTAACGCCAACATCAATGACGCATGCACCTTCCTTAATCATGTCGCCTGTAACTGTTGCAGGATGACCGGAAGCAACAATGAGGATGTCTGCATTCTTTGTATAATCAGCAAGGTTTTTTGTACCTGTATGGCAGATAGTTACCGTAGAATTGAATTCCTTGCGGATCATGAGAAGGGCCATAGGCTTTCCGACAATGTTTGAGCGGCCAACAACAACAACATTCTTTCCGCTTGTTTCAACGCCCATTTTCTTCAATAAAACTGTAATTCCGTTTGGAGTACATGGAAGGAATCCCTTTTCGCCTGTAACAAGCTTACCCACATTCACAGGGTGGAATCCGTCTACATCTTTTTCAGGAATGATTGCGTTTGTCACCTTCTTTTCATCAATATGCTTTGGAAGGGGAAGCTGAACCAAAATTCCGTGTACAGACTTGTCCTTGTTCAATTCATCAATAAGCTTGAGGACATCTTCTTCTGAAGTATCCGCAGGAAGCACTACACTTTTGTCTGCCATTCCCGCTTCTTCAAGGGCCTTTCTTTTGCCTGTTACATAGCTAACGCTGGCAGGATTGTCCCCAACAAGAATAACGGCCAGACAAGGTGTAATTCCCTTTGCCTTCAATCCTTCCACCTTCTTTGCAACATCAGCCTTAACTTCTGCCGCAATCTGCTTTCCATCAATAATGACAGCACTCATGTAACCTATCCTCCATATCTTTATTTTATAAACGAAACATAATATACAAAATGTTGAAAAAATAGACTAAAAACTCTATAATTCGGCATATTATAGTAAAAAACAACAAATTGCCATAGGATTATTTATGAAACGTATATTAACAACTCTTGCAGTCTGCATAATTTCTTTTTCTTTTGCAGCAGCACAGGCTACCCTGCCCAAAACACAGTACATCCAGAACACAAGCGATTCCGAAAATTCTGATGATGAATATGAAGAAGACGAAGAAGGCGACATTATCTTTGATTACGGAATGCACCTTGCAGGAGATCAGTTCATAAGGCTGTCCCTAGGCATTTCATATCCACTCAACTTTCCTACATTTTCAAGCGTACTCAATAGAGATTCTCAGCTTAAAATTGGCGGTCAGGCATCCCTCGGATATCACAGTTTCCTTACATCCCAGATAGCACTCGGTCTGGAAATTGGATTTGGATTCAACATTACTGTTGGAAGCCATTCACTGAACACTGTTCCACTTGTTTTCGTTGGAACCTACGAACCTACATTAGGCAGACTGTCTTTTCCTCTTTCAGCCGGTATTGGAATCGCATGGGAATCCTACAACGGAAAGAACTACTTCCCTGGATTGGCATTCAAAGCAAGAGGTGGAGTCAGCTATAGAATTACAGAAAACTGGACGGCAGGAATCGACACTTCTTACCTCTGTCTCCCAGAGTTTAATTCTCTTCACCACAGCGGTGAAAAAAACAGATTCGGCCAGTTCTGGACGGTTGATGCTTGCGCCAGATACCTTTTCTAAAAAAGTTTTACCAAGGATAGTATTATGAAAAAAAATAGATTCATTGCCTTTGTTTCAGCAGTATCTCTTACAGCGGGACTTTTGTTTACTTCCTGCTACGACAATATTTACGCTCTCATTGAAAAGGAAGTCGCCATTGACAATGATGGCTTGAACGGAGACATTTCCAATATCGTACGTTGCGGAGATTTTCTTTTCCTTTCAAACGGCTCAATTTTTGGAAAAAAAGCTGAACCAAGAATCACAAAGAACTGGAGAAGAACAACTTCCCCAGTAAATGGTGCAAGCGAATTCAATGTAAGCGACAGGGTTGCAATGCTTGCCGCAGACGATAAATATGTATATGCCCTTGCCCTTTTCTACAATGAAGGCGACGACGGTTCAAATTTCAATTACAGAAGAGCAATCTATGCAGCGGAAGTCGCACACTTTCCGGCTCTGCAATGGGAACTTGTAAACACTTCGACTTTGACACCAGGAGATACTATCGGGGATGACTATCATCCAATCAAAAATGTCTTTGACAATAAATCAAACACAGATAGAAGAGCATATGCAAACATCATGGGCAAAATCTACAAACTGGACGGCCCAAAAACCCCTACAATACATAACTTATTAGAAGGCCATTTTATAGGACAATCACCAGCACTGACAATGAATTGTACCAAATTTGGCAATACCGATTATTTTTCAAACTACTATGCCTTTGCATCAGACAGTCAGTTTCTTTACTACTCTCCAACTTGCACAAAAGGTGATTCAAATACAATTTCATTATCATCTGTCATCTATTATTCAGACAAACCTTGGAGCGGTGATTTTAATCAATTGCATTCAAAACACAATGTACTTTCCCTTGCAGTTACAAAGGATTTCCTTTTCTATGGAACAGACAATGGTCTTGAAAGGCTTTGCATTGACAGTGCGAACCCCCTTTTCAGTCAGGTAGTCTCTTTTGCAAACAATGGAAACAACGTAATTTCTGAACATGTCTATATGGTTTATGTTCTGGACGAAACAAAACCAATGGCAATGACAGACCTTTACTGCGCATCAACAATTTACTCATCAATCTCATCAAGTACAGACTCCTACGACAGCATCGGTCTCTATGCCTGTAACGCAGGCGGTAACTGGAACCGCGATGGAGACTAATGAACGACAATGACCTTTTCCAGGCAGCAGCATTAAATTCTCACGAGCCTCTAGCTTCCCGCATGAGGCCACGTTCTCTTGATGAATACATCGGCCAGAACCATATTGTCGGAAAAGGAAGACTTTTGCGCCGTGCCATTCAGGCAGATCAGCTTACCTCAGTAATTTTCTATGGACCTCCGGGAACTGGAAAAACAACACTCGCCAGAGTAATTGCAAACCACACAAGTTCGCATTTCATTACCCTCAATGCAGTTCTTACAGGTGTTGCAAATATTCGTGATGCCATAAAAGAAGCAGAAGACAAAAAAAATCTCTACGGAAGAAAAACAATACTCTTTGTAGATGAAGTTCACCGCTGGAACAAAAGCCAGCAGGATGCCCTTTTGCCATGGGTTGAAAACGGAACGATAATTTTAATCGGTGCCACAACAGAAAATCCTTTCTTTGAAGTAAACAAAGCTCTTGTAAGCCGCAGCCGAGTTTTCCAGCTTAAGTCCCTTGAAAAGGAAGATTTGATTTTTGCCGCAACCCAGGCCCTTAACGACAAGGAAAGGGGTTACGGAAACTACAAGGTTACTTTTGAAGAAGGCGCCCTTGAACACCTTGTGGAGACTGCCAACGGAGACTGCCGTTCCCTTCTGAACGCCCTGGAACTTGCAGTTGAGACAACACCGGAATCATGGCCTCCATTGGCTGGAACAGAAATCTTTATTTCCAAGGAAGCCTGTGAAGAAAGTATCCAGAAGAAAGTTGTCCTCTATGATCGTGACGGCGACTATCACTACGACATTATTTCAGCATTCATAAAAAGCCTTAGAGGGCGTGACCCAGATGCAGCCTGCTATTGGCTTGCAAGAATGGTAAAGGCAGGAGAAGACCCTCATTTCATTTTCAGAAGAATGCTCATTTCCAGCTGTGAAGATACGGGACTTGCAGATCCAAGGGCAGTTCAGATTATTGAAAGCTGTGCAGCAGCCTTTGACAGGGTTGGCTTCCCGGAAGGAAATTATTTTTTAGCCCACGCCGCCCTATACCTTGCAACAGCTCCAAAATCAAATTCAAGCATGGCATTTTTTGACGCCATGTCCGCAGTTGAAAAGGAAGATGTGGAAGTTCCAAACCATCTAAAAGACAACAACCGCGATGCAGAAGGTTTTGGACACGGCAAAGGTTATCTTTACCCTCACGCATACCGCGACCACTGGGTTGCACAGCAGTATCTCCCTGATGCCCTTACAGGCAGAGTTTTCTACACCCCATCAGAACAGGGATACGAAGGGGAAATCCGCGCAGATGTCCTTAGCCGCAGGGAAGCACAGATTGCTGCTATTCTTGAAGATGCCGACGGTACAGAAAACCTTACGGTAAATCCTGTTTCCGACTGGTGGGCAAAGGCAGGTCATTTTGCAGGATTTGAAAAGACCGAAGAAAACCTTACATTCACACCTGAAGACAAAAACCGCAGCGCAAGTCTTAACCGTGCAGAGAATGCATGGAAGGCAAGGACCGAACTTAACCGTGCAGAGGTTCTCCTTGAAACCCGCAATGCAATGATTTCATCTGCAGGAATTTTACGACACCACAGATGCCTTGTTGCCAATGCAGACGACGGACTTCTGTTTTTTGACCTCATAAGAAAAACACCTGAAGGACATGTCTATGGAATCTGCAGGACAGAAAAAGGAATGGATACACTGAAGCAGTATTCCTCTACCCTTGCAGAACTTGACCAGCCGGAATACACGGTGCAGGCCGGTGCTAATTTATGGAAAGAAAATGTTTTTGCGGACACAATTAAAAATTTCAACGACACGGAATTCGACAGGTTCTTTGCACGCAATATTTTTGCAGGCAAAGACGACATGAAATCATGCGCAGAACTTTTTGATTCTCTAAAAAATACAGGGATCCTTTCAAAGAATTCAAGAATCATCTTAAGCCAGATAATACCATCAGGCGGACAGCATTTAAGCAGACTCTTAAAAAACAACAGCAGCAAGTGCATTGAAGAAATCGCAAAGGCAGAAAAAGAATTCTTTGCAAATGCAGAAAACAATCTCTTTAACTGGGATGAAACAACAATTGAAGAAACCTTCAGTGCCAAAGGATTTGAATGCAAGTGCATTCCTTTCGTGCAGACAGAAAAACGCCGCATTACAGAAGCAGACTGCAGCAAATGGTTTGATGAAGAAAATTCAGCTTACGGCAGATTCATTTCAG
>JAHAZL010000100.1 GCA_018384055.1 Treponema sp. | reverse complement strand
TGATACCATAGTAAGCCTTTACCTTCTGCTTTTCACAAAGCTGCTTTCCGTATTCAGAAGTTTTCTTTGTCTTCTTGAAAGCTGGATCGTTAGCTCTGTTCATTGCCTTTGGATGTCCACATACGTTAACACCAAGTCTTCTGCATTCCTTGAAACGTGGGTTTCTTCTTGTTGCCATAATATTAACTCCTATTCACCATGGTGATTTTCTCACCATATATTTTGCCGCGGTGAGGGATATAATAGTTCACTTATTTTATAGAAATTTGCATTTGAATTCAATACAATTTAGCCCATGAATAAAAATGTGCTTGCACAGGCAATCAAGGTAACAATGCCTGTTTTTTTCGGTTATATTTCCATCGGAATTCCTTTTGGTCTTCTTGTAGTGAATGCAGGCTATCCCTGGTGGCTTTCTCCTCTCATGGGACTTGCCATGTTCACTGGGGCAGGACAGTTTTTTGCCATTGCCCTTTTTTCAACGGGGACAGTCCTTTCCGTAATTGTTCTTGCTGAATTTCTTCTGAGTATCCGCCATATTTTTTATGGCCTTTCCCTCATTGACAGATATAAGAATTACATTCGCCGTCGTCCATACCTCATGTATTCCATTACGGATGAAACCTTTGCACTTGTAACTACAGTAGATGTTCCTTCCGGTGTGGATGCCGGAAAATTCTATAATCTCATTTCTTTCCTTGACCAAAGCTATTGGGTTGTTGGCTGTCTTATTGGTGCTGCGGCCTATAAGATTCTTGAGGTTTACAATCTTACACAGTATCTTGCTGGAGTTGATTTTGCCCTTACGGCTTTGTTTGTGGTTCTTGCAGTTGAACAGATTCTTATCCGAACTGATATTCTTGGATCAATTATTGGTGTTGTTGTCTGCGGTTTTACTGTCTGGCTTTTTAAGGCTGGAAGATTTGATTCTTCCGGAATTATCTGGGTTTCCATTTGCTTTGGTCTTGTCATGCTTTTCCTTTTACGCGGAAAGTCTTTTTATAGAAATAGCAGGAATGAAAAGGGTGAAGTGGTTCCTTCTGAAAAAAAAGAAGAGGTTTCAAAGGCTGGAATTGTCCTTGCCGTCGTTTTCATGTCAGTCTTTGCTGTTCTGTTTTTGATTTTCAGCAAGCCTCATAATCTTCTCGCTGATGGCCTTGGAAGACTGTCTTTGGCAGATGCTCTTGCTGCGGTTTTTGTTTCCGGAGCTGTTGTCCTTGCAACCAGAGTTCTTCCTTTTGCGGTCTTTGCAAAAAAGAATCCACCACTTTGCATCCGCTTCATTGAAAAGTATGCACCGCCCCTCATCTTGATGGTCTTGCTCGTCTACTGTTTCAAGGATGTTGATTTTTCATCAGCCTCAGCCTGCGCACCTTATTTCATCTGCGTTGCTGTAGCCGGAGTCCTACATGTGTTTTTCCGCAACAGCATGGCAAGCATCATAGGCAGCACCGTCCTCTACATGGTTTTATCCAGACTCTGGTCCTAATTTCAATCGTATATTATGGAATTAAAAAAAACAATTAGCGACATATGGAGCGGTTTTGACAGACTTAGACTGACTGGTAGTGTTTTCATCTTGTGGCTTTGAGGATTTTAAATTTATTGAATATTTTCAGTGATTTTTCTATAATATGCGATTATGACCGCTAACGAATTACGCTCTAAGTACATTGAGTTTTTTAAATCAAAAAATCATGCAGAGATTTCAGGACAGTCTCTTATTCCTGAAAATGATCCATCAGTATTGTTTACAACAGCTGGTATGCACCCTCTCGTTCCTTATTTGCTCGGAGAAAAGCATCCTGCAGGAACACGCCTTACAGACTATCAGAAATGTGTTCGCACTGGAGACATCGACGAAGTAGGTGATCCAAGCCATCTTACATGTTTTGAAATGCTTGGAAACTGGTCCCTCGGCGACTATTTCAAGAAAGAATCAATTGCATTCTCTTATGAATTCCTTACAAGCAAAGACTGGCTTGCACTTGATCCAAGAAAGATTTCAGTAACAGTTTTTGCAGGAGATGAAAATGCTCCTCGTGATGAAGAAGCAGCTTCTTACTGGAAGGAAGTTGGTATGCCGGAAGACAAGATTGCATACCTTCCTGCAAGCGACAACTGGTGGGCAGCAGGTCCAACAGGTCCTTGTGGTCCTGACACAGAAATTTTCTACTGGGTTGGAGAAGGACTTCCACCACAGGGGTCAAACAAGGGAACTGACAGTGCCAACTGGATGGAAATCTGGAACAATGTTTTCATGCAGTTTGAACGCAAGGACGAAAAGACCCTCATTCCTCTTCCAAAACAGAATGTAGATACAGGCATGGGGCTTGAAAGAACTAACTGTATCCTTCAGGGAAAGACTTCAGTTTACCTTACAGAAGTTTTCCAGCCAATCATTGCAGTCATCGAAAAACTTGCAAACTACAAGTACGGAACAGATGAAGCAAAGGACCGTTCGGTTCGAATCATTGCAGATCACAGCCGTTCTTCTGTATTCATCCTTGGTGATCAGAAAGGGGTTGCTCCTTCTAACATCGGTGCAGGTTATGTTCTCCGCCGCCTTATCCGCCGTGCAGTCCGCGAAGGAATGAAACTTGGAATTGACAAGGCTTTCCTTGCAGAAATTGCAGAAGCAGTAATTGAAAACTTCAAGGGTGCATATCCTGAACTTGAACAGAATGCACAGAAGGTTAAGAGCGAACTTACACAGGAAGAAGCAAAGTTCCGCGATGCCCTCAAGAACGGTGAAAAGGAATTCCAGAAGATGATTCCTAACCTCATGAAGAATCCAAAGAAAGAAGTTAGCGGTAAGACAGCTTTCAAACTGTTTGATACATTCGGATTCCCTCTTGAACTTACAATGGAGCTTGCAGCTGAAAATGGATTCACTGTTGATACAGAAGGTTTCAAGGAAGCAGAACGCAGGCACAAGGAAGCTTCAAAATCCCTTGATGCAGGCAGCGCAAAGGGAGGACTTGCAGAACAGTCTGATGTAACGACTAAGTACCATACGGCAACACACCTCCTTCAGCAGGCCCTCATCAATGTTCTTGGTGAACAGGTTGCCCAGAAGGGTTCAAACATCAACAATGAACGAATGAGGTTCGACTTTACTTTCGAACGCCCAATGACAAAGGAAGAAATCCAGCAGGTTCAGGACATCGTTAATGAACAGATCAAGGCTGACCTTCCTGTTACAATGGAAATCATGCCTCTTGATAAGGCTAAGGAAGAAGGAGCCCGCGCATTGTTCACAAACAAGTACGGTGAAGATGTTAAGGTTTATACAATTGGTACAAAGGACAAGTGGTTCAGCAAGGAAGTTTGCGGTGGCCCACATGTTCAGCATACAGCACAGATCGGTGACTTCAAGATTGAAAAGGAACAGTCATCTTCAGCTGGTGTACGCCGTATCCGTGCAACAATCAGCGGTGGTCTTCCGCTGGATAAGTAAAAATTATTTGTTGCTCGGCATGTAACCTTCCTTAAGGTTGCATGTTGAATAACTGAGAGGTAAATTATGAAAAAGATTATTACAACATTTTTTGCATCAATGATTGCTTGTGCTGCTGTTTTTGCACAGAGCGATATGACTCCTCTTGCCGTAGTCAAGCATAATAAATCAGAAACAATTACACTCAAGCAGCTTAAGACTAGGGTTGCTTTTGTTCAGAAGCAGTACGGTATGGAATCTTTTTCTGCAGAACAGAAACAGACCCTTCTTGAAAACATGATCAATGAAAAGCTTCTTTGTCAGGCCGCTGCCAAAAACGGTGTTGCAATTTCTGACACTCAGGTAGACAATGCTTTCCTTTCTACTTTCAGTCAGCAGGTTGGAAGACAGGTTACAGAATCAGAAGTTGAAGAACTTGTAAAGAAGCAGAGTGGAAAGACTCTTGATGAATATGTAAGGGAAATTAGCGGCATGTCCCTTGTTGATTACAAGGCATACCTTAAGAGCCAGCTTGTAATCCAGAACTATGTTTCGCAGGTAAAACAGAATGAAATCCGTGCTGTTGCGGCAACAGATGAAGAAATCCGCAATACTTTTGAAATGAACAAGTCCAGCTTCAAATGGGACGAAATGATGAAGCTTTTCCTCGTTATGGTTCCAAAGGGAAGCAACGATATGGCAGCAAAATCTCTTTGCGAAGACATGAGAAATCAGTACATCAAGGATTCGAAGAAGGCAGCAGTTTTCATTAATGCTCCTGAAAATAGTAAAAGCTATCAGGCTGGAGAATTGCTCATTGCAAAGACTTCACAGCAGGCGCAGGCTTTGAGATGGTCTGATGAAAAACTCCGCGAACTTTTCTCTCGTAAGGAAGCTTATGTAAGCGAAACAACAGAAACAACTACAGACTTCCAGTTCTATGTTGTACTCAAGAAGTATGACGCAAAACTTCTTTCGCTCAGTGATGTAGTTCAGCCGGAAACAACAGTAACTGTTTACGACTATATCAAGAATAACCTTTCCCAGCAGAAACAGATGCAGTATTTTACAAAAGCTGCTCAGGATCTTGCTAAGGAACTCAATACAGATGCAAACGTTGACCACAAAAAGAAGGGAGACGCTTTGACAAAACTTCTTAATTGGTAAGGGGAAATATAAGTGTCTCGTAGAAACGCCCGTATTCTTGCTGTTCAGGCATTATATTCTTACGATGTAGGAAAAATGTCGTTGGAAGACCTTTTGAAGCTTGAATGGATTCAGAATGGTTCTGAAAATGATATTGTCCCTGAAGAACTTAAGGAAGAACTTGACGAAACAAATGAATCTGATTCAAAGGCTGAGGAGTATGGTTTTGCTCGTCTCCTCATTGCTGGAACAATCAATCATATTGATGAAATCGATGAAAAAATCAAGGCTCATCTTTCTGGTAAATGGGATTTCAGCAGGTTGAACAAAGTTACTCTTGCTGTTCTCCGCATCAGTATTTTTGCAATTCTCTATCAGAAAGATCTTAATCCTACTATCGTAATTGATGAAGCCATCGGAATTTCAAAAGACTTTGGAACCGACGATTCGTTTAAATTCATCAATGCAATCCTTGATACAATCCGCAAGGAAGAAGAAAAAGCGTGAGATTGAAATGCCTTTGCATAGTGATTTTATCGTCTCTATTTGCGCTGTGCATTTCATCATGTTCTTCACATTCTGAAGGTTCATCCTTCACATCCCAGCTTGATTCCATCGATGCCTTTATTTCGCAGAACTCCAATGACAGTGCAATAAAGGCATTGAAGAAGCTGGAAAAAAAAGCCTACAGTTCGTATGATCGCCTTGGCATTTACAAGCGCTATTTTCTTTTGGGAGAAAAAAAACTTGCCGAAAAAGTTCTTGTCAAAGGTTTGAAAAAAATCCCCGAAAATCCAGAACTCTCTGCAATCTATGTAAATTTTCTTTTGCGGGAAGGAAGGCTTGAAGAGGCTTTCAAAATCAGCAGGTGTCTTGAAAAATCAAATTATGCTTCGTTGTATTCTGAATGTGTTCTCAGAAAAGCCCTTGCTTCAATTTCAGAAAAGGGACAGGTTGTTGACGAAGCTTTTTCTCCCTATAAAAAGAAATCAAGGAAAATTCTGAAGGCTGCAAGTCTATTGCCTGACATGACAGGCGAGCAGATAAAGGACATTTTCTGCAACGACAAATTTATTCCAATTTATACCGGTGCTTACAAAGGTTCAAAAAACAACAGGTGGCTTTATAATGCTGCTTCCGTTTTAATGAAGAAAGGAGAGTACGCTGCTGCAGCCGAACTTTACCCCTCGCGCATAACCAATTACAGGGACAGCCTGTTTTGGGGAAGCGTTTTCTTTGATGCGGGACTTTATGCCCAGAGCCTTGAATCCCTTGAAGCAAGCGGACGGCTTGCATCGCTTGACGGTACAGGAGATTATTCTGAAAGCCTTTATGCAGAAATTCTTACCCTTGAAGCTGATTGCTGTTATGTGGAAGGGGAAGAGGACCGCAGCGAAGAACTGAGGGCAAAACTTGCTTCCATGAATAATGGAAATTATCTTACTCCTTTGCTCTGCATGAATGGAGCAATGTATTCAAGACGCCATAAAGATGTTCTAGAAGAATATAAGAGATTTAATTATATAACTGAAAAATTTCCAGACTATATCCCTGGTATTTGCGGAAAGGGACTTCTTGCCATTGACCAGCTCCATTGGCCAAAAGAAGATGAACTTTCAAAAAGGTTGAGGGCTGCAGGCGTCAGGACTATGGAGATGGAAGCCCGCGATGAAATTCCTGTGGTAACTGTTGATGATGTTTACAGTCACATTGACTCCCTTGATGAAACGGGAAAGGCACCTGCTCTTCTTGTTCTGAAAGATTCCCTTGACTGTGAATACAAAAAAACAAACGGCATTAAAAAGTCAGTTGCGGATATCTGGGTTCTCCTTGAAGGCAGCGAAAATGAAAAAGGATATCCTTCCGAAATTGCAAGGTATTGTACTGCCTATTTGATTGAAGAAAGAATGATCAAGGAAGCGGAAGGTGTATTTGATGGCTACATGCACAGAAAATATGACTTCAATATCTACGAAAGACCAGAAGACATTGAACTGTGGGAATGTGAATATGCGGCCTGGTTTGCTTGCAAAAATGCTGATTTTGCTCATGGTGCAGGTTTGTATAAATTTATAGCGGACAGGTATGGTGAAAGACTTCCTGCCCTTAACACATCTTCGGGAAACAGAAGCGTAACAAATTCCCTTGTTAATCTTGCTGTTGTTTATGCAAGCATAGATAATCTTGAAGAAGCCTTAAATGTTTTAAGCCTTGCAAGTTCAAGAACTGACAGCGCAAAGAAAAAGGCTGAGATTCTTTACCGCATTGCAGAAATAAACTGGAATCTTGGAGATTCAAGAAGTGCTTCAAGATCCATTAAATATGCCCTAACTCTTGATAACACCCATAACAGGGCACGTCTCTTGCAGAAGAAAATAAAGATGGCAAAATAAAAATTGCTTGAAATTTGACTTTCATTAAAAAAATTTGTAGATTTATTCTTATAAAAGAAGTTAATTTGGAGGAAATAAATGACAATCAAACCTTTGGCAGACAGAGTTCTTGTAAAGCAGGCCGCTGCAGAAACAAAAACAGCAGGCGGACTTATCATCCCTGAAACAGCACAGGAAAAGACACAGCAGGCTGAAGTTGTTGCTGTTGGACCTGGAACAGAAAAAGAAAAGATTGCTGTAAAGCCTGGCGACAAGATTCTTTATGACAAGTACGCAGGAACAACAATCAAAATGGATGGAGAAGACTACCTCATCCTCAAGAACTGCGACATTATTGCTATTGTAGAATAGTCTAAAATCTAAAACGGGTCATTTTGACTCGTTTTAGATTTTAGAAAGGGTCACTGTGTCATTTTGATGCGGTGACCCTTTTGTTTTTCTGGTGCTGAGGCCTCATCATCTACATTATATGGGCAATCTGCATGAATTTATGGTCAAACATCATTTTTTTTTGGAATAATTGCTTATTTTCAGTTTCTTGGCATAGTATATGCTATAAATTATGTAGCAACTATTGGCAGATAGCCAGGAGGAAGAAAATGAAAAAGAGTTCTGTTTGTTATGATGATGTTGTAAAGATGCACCTTAACGAAGTTAAGAAGTATCCTCTTTTGACTCCGGAGCAGGAAACAGAGGCTGCTGAAAAAGCCCTTAATGGAGACAAGAAAGCCCGTGACCTGATCCTTACTTCCAACATGAGGTTTGTCATCAAGGTTGCTGCCCAGTACCGTAACCGTGGATTGGATTTTGAAGATCTTATCAGCGAAGGTTATCTTGGACTCATGAAGGCTCTTGAACACTTTGATGTGGCAAAAGGCTATCACTTCATTTCCTATGCAGTATGGTGGATCCGCCAGAGTATCCTGAAAGCAATCCTTGATACTGGCCGTACAATTCGTCTCCCTGTAAATAAGGAACAGGAACTTCGCCAGATTAAGAAGGCAAAGAATGAAATAAATGCTTTGGGCAATAAATCTGAAGCTGAAGAACTTGATGAAGTTGCTTCAATGCTTGGAATGACACAGTATCATGTTCGTGAAATGCTTGAAATTTCAAGGGATATGAAAAGACTGGATAAGACATTGGCTGAAGATTCTGAAACAACTCTCCTTGATACAATTGAATCAGAATTCATGACCCCTGAAGACAGTGCAATTGACCAGGCAATGAAGGATGACATAAATGCTGCCCTTGATACAATGGACAGAAAATCAGCTGCAGTTCTTGTCATGCGATATGGACTCAACGGTTATGGCGAAAGAACCCTCAAGGAAGTCGGTGAAAAGATGAATCTCTCCCGTGAAAGAGTCCGTCAGATTGAAAAGAAAGCTGTTGAAACCCTTAGAGATTATGCCGCTAAGAACAAGTCTCTTCATGACTATGTAGTTGCTTAAAGGCATCATACCGGGCAATTTTTAGTATTTCCTTGTCCCGTGCAAGATCTGCAATGGCAAGGGTAAGATAACCAGACTGAGAGGTTCCGGATATTTCTCCAGGACCTCTTAATTTTAAATCCTGTTCCGCAATGTAAAATCCATCTGTACTTTCATGAAGTGCCTTAAGCCTTGCCTTTCCTTCTTCCGTAATGTTTTTACCGTAAATAAGGAAACAATAGGATTGCAAGTCTGAACGACCAACACGCCCCCTAAGCTGGTGAAGTTCTGCTAGTCCAAAATGGTCTGCGTGTTCTACTACTATGCAGGTTGCGTTTCCAACATCAACTCCGACTTCAACTACAGTTGTTGCAATGAGTACTTTTGTTTTTCCTTTGCTGAAGTCTTCAAGAATTTTTTTCTGTTCTTCTTCCGTAACTTTTCCGTGAATAAGGGCACAGGTAATCCCAGGGTAAACTTGATTTGAAAGAAAATCGTACATTTCCTCTGCTGCTTTAAGGGATTTGTCGTTGTCGGAATCTTCAGTTTCTTCACCGATTCTTGGATAAACAAAGTAGGCCTGATGACCTGCATTCAATTCCTTCCTTACGGCTTCGTAAACATTTCTTTCGTTTCCCATTACTGTCAGGAGTGTCTTTACAGGTTTCCTTCCCTTAGGCATTGTCTTGATGAGGCTTACATCAAGATCTCCAAATGCAGTCAATGCAAGGGTCTGCGGTATTGGGGTGGCACTCATCATTAGGACATCCGGTGTATGTGCCGTTGCTCCAAAAGAAACGCGTCCCTTGTCTATTATGCTTTCCCTCTGTGCAACGCCAAACCTGTGCTGTTCATCAATGATGGCAAGCTGAAGTTTTTTATAAGATACATTGCGGCTAAAGAGGGCATGTGTTCCGATTACAAGGTCGATGTTTCCGTCACGCAATGCATTTACAAGATTTTCTCTTCCGGCACTTTTTAGGTTTCCTGTAAGGAAGGCTGCCTTTACATTTACAGGTTCCAGAAGTTTTGCAGCGTTTTCTGCATGCTGCCTTGCGAGAAGTTCAGTTGGAGCAAGAAGCGCACACTGTCCGCCGTAATCAATGGTTCTGAGGCAGGCAAAAAAAGATACGAGGGTTTTCCCGGAGCCAACATCGCCCTGCAAAAGACGCTGCATGTTGAAAGGTGGCCTTTCGTTTTCGCTGGCTGTTCCAAATTCCCTGTTCATCATTGCATTGAATTCAACCTGGCTTCTATCTATGTCGGCATTAATGTCCATTATTGCTTTCATCTGGTCAGGTGTAAGTTCAAAAGTAAGTCTTGAGGCAAGTTGTTTTTGTCTTGGTGAAAGGGAGTCGTGGAATTCTTCTTTTGTAACTTCCCTTGATTCCTTTACTTCTTTGTCCGATGGCAATGTACCGCGATGCCTTAAGGCTCTTAGAGCCATCTTGTATTCAAATTGATATAGTTCTTCGTAGATGAGGGTGCGCCTGGCTTCTTCCACCTCTTCAAGATTCTTGGGCATGTGAATCTGAAGCAAAGCCTGCTGCTTAGGAAGGAGTTTTCTTTCCTGTATTATTTCCTGGGGAAGTTCGTCGGAAATTGTTTTTCCATAAGCTTTGAGGGCTGCCCCTAGGGTTTTTCTATAGTTCTTCTGACTCAATCCTTCAGTCAGTGGGTAAACAGGATATAATGCACTGTCTGGGACTGGTGCAGAAATATAATCGGCAAGGGTTCCGTCATAGGCAAGTCTCGAAGCTTCAAAAGCAGTTGATTGTATTTCGTTGTATTTGATTTCAAATCTTCCGGTTACGGAAATAATGCTTCCGACGGGAAGTGATTTTTCAAGAAAACTTCTGTTGAATGCTATGAGGAATGCGTTTGCAGTTCCGTCCGTAATTTCAATTTTAAGGGTTTTCATTTTCCCATAGCCAAACCAGCTGTGGGCAACAACTTTGCAGATGGTATGAACTTTTGGATGCTGTGAGAATTCGGCAAGGGTAATTTTTTTTGTTCTGTCGTCGTAATCACGTGGATAAACTGAAAGTAAGTCTGCAACAGTAAATATGTTCAGTTTTGCAAACTGCTTTGCTGTTGCAGGTCCAACTCCAGCAAGGGATTCTACAGTAACTTTAAGTTCGTTTAAAAACATAGCTTATACAGGAAGGTTTGCCACTATGTTGATTAATATGTTGCTTATGAAGGTGAAAATAATGTTAGCCGCAACAAGTGAAACAATGGAAATGATGAGGGCTGTCTTGTATGTAAGGTTTCTACCTGCCGTGAATGTTTTTGCAATTCTGTATACAAGGGGAGAAATAGATGAGTCAAGCTGATTGAGCATGAAGTTGCTCGGATTGTAGTTATTCCTGTTCATTAGGATTACGAGGAGTCTGACAGCAAATACAATTATGATGAATGTAAGAAGAGAGGATATTATTGATGAAATTATCTGAATTCCCATAGCAATAATCATTCCAATGGAAATCATTCCTCCGTTGGAAAGCATTTTGAACAGCGATGAAAAGGCTCCAAGAAGACAAAGTCCAAGGGCCGGTGAAAAATCAAAGCTTCCCATTCTGAGCCATTTGATGCCCCTGAATATATTCATGTAGGGATCGCAAATTCCTGCAAGAAATTGTGCTGCTTTTGAATAGGACATTTCGGGAATCCATGTAAGGATAATCCTGAAAAAACAGAGTAAAGAATAGATTGTCAAAACTGTAGCTATGATTCCGAAAATTACGTTCATAATTTAAATATACTCAAAATGTTTCCATAAAACAAGTTTAGAATTATTCCCTATGATTGGACTTTGGCTTTACTTGTTTGTCAATTTGTCCATACTTCCACTACATTTGGAAGGTCTTTGAGTTGGGACAGGAAATCCTCGCTGTGAGAAACGTTTAGTTGCCCGTTGGCCTTAACTATATAGTTTCTTCCGTTGATGTTGTCCAGATGAAAGAAGACAATGCAGTTGCCCATTCCCTGTTCACCAAAAATTATGTCCTTCAGCTGAGAGATTTCCTTTACCTTGTCAAAACCAGGTTCCAGCTGAATGTGTACTTCAGAGATGGAGCGTTGCTGAAGGCTGTTGATGTCTTCAATAGAGTTGACGACAAGACTAGGCGTTTCTCTTGGCATTTCCGGAGTACCCATATCTACGGATCCGCGGAAAGCATAGACAGTTTCATTCTGGATTGTATCCTTTAGTTGCGCCCAGGTTTTTGGGAAGAAGGTAACATCAATGGAACCGTTCATGTCGTCAAGTTTTGCAAAGGCCATAGGTTCGCCTTTCTTTGTCATGATGGTTCTGATTCCATTAATCATTCCGATTGCAATGTAAGTTGTACCGTTGTTTTTGGACCTTCTGCGTTCCCCATTTTCTGCCTGTGCTGCCTTTTCTGCAAGGGCAATTTTCCCGTAGCGCATGATGTTCTGGCTGTTTATTGAAGAACATTTTTCTATGACGTTTCTCCAGTCATCAAGAGGATGTCCTGAAACAAAGCAGCCGATAAGTTCCTTTTCCATGTTGAGCAATGCCATCTTAGGCATTTCTTCAACCTGTTCAAACTTGAAGTCTGCAAATTCCTTTATGCCGGTGTCTGCAAAAAGACTTACCTGGCCATAAGAAGCTTCGGCAAGAATTTTTTCTTCGTAGGCAATGGCGGCTTCGTAGTTCTTGAGGAGGGTTGCACGATTCTGATCAAGATGATCGAATCCCCCTGTCTGTATGAGGACTTCTATTGCCTTCTTGTTAACCAGCTGTTTTGGAGCTCTCTTTTCTCCCGTTTCTTCATCAGTTCCTGAATCGCGGAGTTTGAGGCAGCGTTCAAGAAAGTTCATGAAAGATGTGAAAGGTCCGTTGTCTTTTCTTTCCTTTACGATGGCGGCTGCGGCCCCTGTTCCCATACCCTTGATTCCACGGAGGCCGAATACTATTCTTCCTTCAACAACATCGAAGTTTATGTCGGAACGGTTTACATCAGGGGCATCTACGGCAACACCCATTTTGCGAGCTTCTTCTATATAAAAAGGAAGTCCGTCTGTTGTTGTGATTTCATTTGTAAGGTTGGCAGCCATGAATTCTGCAGGGTAGTGGCATTTGAGCCAGCCCGTTCGGTAAGCAAGGACAGTGTAGGCGGCTGCATGGGATTTGTTGAAACCGTATCCTGCAAACGGAATCATGATTTCAAAAATGTCTTCTGCATGTTTTGTGGTGAATCCTTCCTTGAGGGCACCTTCTACGAATTCCTTTTTCTTGCCCATAAGAACTTCAGGCTTCTTTTTACCCATGGCACGACGGAGCATGTCGGCACCGCCAAGGGAGAATCCTGCAATTTTCTGGGAAACCTGCATAACCTGTTCCTGGTAAACCATGATGCCGTAGGTTTCCTTAAGGATTCCTTCAAGACAAGGGTCAGGATAGTTGATTTTTGCCGGGTCCTTTTTTCCTTCAACGAAATTCGGAATGTAGGACATAGGACCCGGACGATAAAGGGCGTTCATGGCAACAAGGTCATCAAGGCAGTTTGGCTGAAGGGCTTTCATCCATTTCTGCATGCCCGGTGATTCAAACTGGAAGATGGCGACAGTTTCACCGCGGGAGAACATATCGAAGGTTTCCTTGTCGTCTTCAGGAATTTCCCTTGTGTTGATTGGCTTGGCCCCTTCCGGAAGATGGCTGTTGATGATGTCTTCCGTATAGCGAATGAGAGAAAGGGTTTTCAAGCCAAGGTAGTCGAATTTAACGAGGCCGCAAGGTTCGATGATGTCCATTGTGTACTGAACGGCAGTCTTCATTTTTCCGTCGGCATCAGTAATTGCAAATACAGGAGCCCAGTCTGGGAGGGCAGTAAGACCGATAACCATACCTGATGCATGGAGACCTGTGTTTCTGATACAGCCTTCAAGTTTCTTTGCGAGTTCAAATAGTTTTGTGAATCTTGGGTCGTCCTTGTACGGAATGAGCTGCCCGCCGTCCGGCATTTTTTCAGTAGGTTCGTTGAAGCAATCCTTTAGTTTTGCCTTAGGACTGTCAGGGACACATTTCTTGAGCATGTTAACATCTGAAAGGGGAATGTCAAGAATTCGTCCGACATCGGCAATAACGTTTTTAGGCTTGAGGGTACCGAAGGTAACGATGTGCCCTACCTGACTGTCGCCGTAAAGGTCGCGGGTATGCTGGATGATTTCCTGTCTGAAGTCGAAGTCCATGTCGATATCAAAGTCCGGCATGGAAACGCGTTCTGGATTAAGGAATCGCTCGAAAATCAGTTTGAATCGGAATGGGTCAATGTCTGTAATACCCATGGAATAGGCAACGAGGGAGCCTGCACCGGAACCACGCCCCGGTCCAATAGGAATGTAGTGCTTTGGCTTGTTGTGTATGTTGTCGTATGTAGATTTTGACCAGTTGATGAATTCCCAAACAATAAGGAAGTAGCCCGAGAATCCCATGCTGAAGATGATGCCAAGTTCATATTCACACCTCATGCGGATTTCTTTTGTGATTTCAGGATAGCGCTTTCGAAGGCCTTCTTCGACAATGTGGCGCATGTAGTCGTCCTGGTTCTGGGTGTAGTCTTCGTGCTTTTGGAATTCCTTGGGAAGTTCAAAGCGGGGAAGAGTTCCCTTGAGTTCTGGAGTTGAGTACTGATGGATAGTAAGGTCACACATGGAAGCTATCTTCATGGTGTTTTCCATGGCTTCCTTTATGACGCCTTCATCAACTCCCTGAATGCCGCCCAGGACCTTTTTCATTTCTGATTCAGATTTAAGATACCATTCTGGTCCACCCATTGGAGGCGTGTCTTTCAGTAGTTTTTTGTGTCCAATGGCAACAAGGGCGTTCTGTGCTTCTGCATCTTCCTTGTTTGTGTAGTGGACGTCGTTTGTAAGCACAAGTCCGATTCCAAGATCACGGGCAAGCTTTATGAGTTTTGGTGCAACTTCGATCTGATCTGCAAGGCCGTGATTCTGGATTTCGATGTAGTAGTTGTCCTTTCCGAAAAGGTCGCGGTATTTTGCTGCAACCTGGTATGCTTCTTCATCAAGGCCGTTCATCAAAAGCTGCGGAATTTCCCCCTGAATGCATGCTGAGCAGCAGATGAGGCCTTCATGGTATTTTTCAAGAAGTTCAAAGTCGATGCGGGGCTTGAAGTACATTCCTTCCGTAAAAGCGATGGAAGAAAGCCAGCTCATATTCTTGTAGCCGGTCTGGTTCTTGCAAAGAAGAATCAAGTGAAAGTATTTTCCGTGCTTGCCGTTTCTTCCGTATGGAATAAGGTTCTGTTCCTTGTGGCTTCCGTAGGCTACATAAAATTCTTCGCCTACAATCGGATTTATTCCATTGACGTGGCAGAGCTTTTCAAAGTTGAGTGCGCCGAACATGTTGCCGTGGTCTGTGAGGGCAAGGGCGCTCATGTTCATGGATTTTGCCTTTGCTACAAGGGCGTCAATTTTTGAACATCCATCAAGAAGAGAGTAGTCCGAATGGACGTGAAGGTGTACGAAATTGCTTGGTGGTGTTCCCTCTGGAGCCGGGTCAAATACGTGATAGTCTGCCATGCTTACAATATAGAATGTTTTTTAAAATTGTGCTATTCTTAAATAAAAATAATTATACAGAGGTTTTATATGGTATCTCTTATCGTTGGCGTAGTTCTGATGGGTTTCTGTGCTTTTGCCTGTCTTCCATGCGGTCTTGGCTGGAGCGGTGATGTAATCAACTTTCTCAAGGGGTTTGGACCATCTTTCGCAGCTTTCTGCGGACTTATTTCCGTTTTCATCGGTTTTGCAGACATCAAGGATAAGAAGGAAGCAAAAAAAGAAGAACTTGCCGCAAAGAAAGCAGAAGAAAACAAATAATTCTTTTCTTAACCTGAATTCCCTTAAATTCAATTGACGCAAAATGCGGTTTTGTGGTATATTTTCGTACCCCGTAAATAATAATGGCAACCGCTCATTGCCAAATGTTCAAAGCTAGATGCAGAGTGGAGAACGAAACTTTTATTTGAAGGTAAATTAAATGAAAACTATTTTTGCAAAGAATGCTGAAGTAAAGAATGACTGGTATGTCATCGATGCAGCAGGAAAGACACTTGGTCGTGTAGCAGCAGTAGCAGCTTCTGTTCTTCGTGGAAAGAACAAGCCATCTTACACACCTAACTCAATCTGTGGTGATTTCGTTATCATCATCAATGCAGACAAGATTCAGGTAACTGGTAACAAGCCAGACGGAATGCTCTATCGCCACCACACAGGTTTCGTTCGTGGTCTCCGCACATTCACTTTCAATGAACTTCTTGCAAAGCACCCAACAGACCCTCTCAAGAGAACAATTTGGGGAATGCTTCCACACAATCGTCTTGGTCGCCAGATCATCGGTAACTTGAAGGTTTACGCAGGTGCTGAACATCCACATGCAGCACAGAACCCACAGCCACTTGAAGTGTAATAGGAGTCTATCATGGTAAAGAATCTTGCAATTGGAACAGGAAGAAGAAAGACAGCTGTTGCTCGCGTTTTCTTGCGCGATGGCTCAGGAAAGATTGTTGTTAACGGAAAGGATGTAAAGGAATATTTCTGCCTTGAATCACAGGTTCGCCTTCTCAGCCAGCCACTTCTCGTAACATCAAATGCAAATAAGTTTGACATCCTCATCAATGTATTTGGTGGTGGAACTAACGGACAGGCAGCTGCTTGTCTCCACGGAATTGCTCGTGCACTTACACAGGTTGATCCTAATGCACACGCAGCACTCAAGGCTAACGGATACCTTACTCGCGATTCTCGTATGGTAGAACGCAAGAAGTACGGTCAGCGTGGTGCTCGCCGCAGATTCCAGTTCTCAAAGCGCTAAACTTATACTTATATACAGTTTCGAATGCTTATTCGAGAGATGGTGCAGACTTTGCAGGGTGTATGCGAAATTACGCCTGGTGCAGGGTCTGCATTTTTTTTGCGCAAAGAATATTTGTCCCTTGTTGATCCTGAAAGAATCTGTGCGGGTGCTGAATTCAATGATGAAGAAACTTCCGATATTTTGAATGCAGCCCTCATTTACAGTGCAGAGTATGCTGCCATGACTTATCTTGCCCGTGCAGAACATTGCAGGGCCGCCCTTACTCAGAAACTGATTAAGAAAAACATTGATAGAAAGGCAATAGAGCCTGCCCTGGATTACCTTGAAGGTGTCCGTTACCTGGATGATGAAAGGTTTGCGGGGGCCTGGCTAAGAACCCGTTCCATCGATCATGCTGAAGGAAGAATCCGTCTTGCTGCAGAACTTGCAAGCCGTGGCGTAGACAGAAATGCCGCAAAAAAAGCCCTGGATGAATTCTTTTCCGATCACGATGAAATGGAAATCTGCAGGAGGGCATACAGAAAGGTCAGAAATCTAAAAAGTGATTCTGACAAGATAAAGGCATCTCTTGTTCAGAAAGGCTTTACCCTTAAGGAAATTGATGCAGTTCTTAAAGAAAAGGTGTAACTTTTAAATGCAAAAAATATTTAAAATATATAGAAAATTTTAAAAAAATGGTTAATATTTAGTTCTATGAGCAAAAAAAGTGACGAAAAATCCGTAGTATATTCTGCACTGGAAGTTGCACGCATTTGCGGTGTTGTCAATCAGACTTCTATTAACTGGATAAAGAACGGTCATTTGAAAGCGTTCAAAACTCCAGGAGGACAGTTCCGCGTATATCCTGATGATCTTGTTGAATTCATGAAGATGAGGGGCATGAGGATTCCGGAGGAAGTTGTTGCCCAGTGTAAAAATAATTCAAAAGAAACAAAAAAAATTAAGATACTTTTTGTTGATGATGATGAAAGTTTCAATAATGTAAGCGTTTCTCTTTTGCAGAAAAGTCTTCCTGATGCAGAAATATATCAGGCCTATGACGGTTTTGAAGCGGGATCCATGGCCGTAAAGAAGATGCCGGATTGCCTTATTCTTGACCTTAGTCTTCCTGGTGTTGATGGAATAAAAATTTGCAGGACAATCAGTACTAGTGATGCCTTCGGTAAACCCCAGATCATCATCGTTACTGCAATGGAAGATGAAGAAACTGAAAAGACCTGCCGTGACCTTGGCGTGAAATATTATTTCAGAAAACCAGTGTTCATTCCTGAACTGGTCACGGCAGTTAAAGAATTGATGTCAGTTGAATAAATCACAGTAGTAGGCAGGGAATTCTATTCTGTTCTCAAGCCTGTCTTCTACTGCCTTTGGAAGCAGTGCATTTCCAAAGGAACTTCTTGAAAACTGCTTTGCAGCTCCCATGAATATATTGTAAAGGTTTTCCGGTTTTGTGTAGCTGTAGTCAATGACCTCGTAATCTTCAAAGTCAAATGCTTTGCGCTTCATTGCATCTTCCAGGTCTTCCATGGAACCGATGCTGTCTATGAGCCTGTTTTCCATGCTCTGTTTTGCCGTGTAGATTCTGCCGTCTGCAAGTTCAACCACCTGTTCCTTTGTAAGTCCGCGTCCATTGCTTACAACTTCAACAAAGCTGTCATACCCTTCGTCACAGATGGACTGCATGATCATTTCCTGTTCCTTTGTCAAAGGTTCATTTACTGCCCCCATGATTTTGTTGCGGCCTGAATGAATTGTCTTCATCTTTATGCCGTGTTTTTCCATCAGTTCGGAAATGTCCACAAATTGTCCGCAGATTACACCGATGGAGCCTACAAGAGAATTCCTGTTAGCCATTATGTAGTCTGAAGAGCAGGCGATGTAATATCCACCGCTTGCACAGAGGTTCTTGCAGTAAGTGTAGATAGGCCTGCTGGTGCACTTCTTGTAATCCATCAGGGAAAGGTATGTTTCATCTGCTTCGTAAAGTCCGCCGCCTGGGGAAAGAATGCTCAAGATGATTCCCTTGTTGTTCTTGTCTTCCTTTAGTTCTTTTATTGTTTCAAGAATCCACTTCTGGTTATAGGTGTCTCCTGCGTCGGTGATTGTTCCGGTGATTTCGATTCTTGCAATGTAGCTGCCTTTAGGAGATTTTGTCCTGGTGTTTTTCTCTAGGGCTTTAATGAAAGACCCCTGTTTTTTTTCTGTTGCTTTGAATTCTGCCTTTGGCTTTGCGTCATTGCTTGAACTTCCTGCACCTCTTCCTTTGACAAGGGAAAATGTTCCGCTGGCAAGAGTAAGTATGATTACAATAGTAAAAATTACGGTGCCTTTGTTTGCATTTTTTAATTTCATTGGGAACTCCTATTTTTCAAAATCTGCTGGTGTCAGTACGCCAGTCCTGATTGATTCCTGCTTTAGATAGTAATAGGCGTTTGTGAAAGTCATTGTTGCGTAAGGAATGATCCATACGAAAAGGATTCCGCATGAAATAATTCCGAGAATGTACCATCCTATGAAAGATAGGGCAAGAACAAAAAGGTCTGCCTTGTGTCCTTTTGTCAGGATTTTGCTTATGTTCATGGCCTTGATGACTCCGATTTTAGGATTGTCGGAAAGGACAAAAAACATCTGGGAGTAGGCAAAAAACTTTACGAATGCTGGAATGACAAAAAGCAGGGCCCAGAGAAAAAGCCATAGGCTCATCCATAGCATCCCGAGAAATCCCCTTATGAAGTCTGAAAACCCGTCGGTGAAGTCTGAAAACTTTATTCTGTCGTTGGAAAGATAAAGCAGTACGAAAATGTTGATGTAAGCAATTTCTGAAACACCGTATATGAAAGCTGAAAGAATGCTGCCTAGGGTTCCGTATGTAAGGATGCTGCTTTCTCCGATGATTGCAAAGATTGCAAGAAGAATGAGGCTTGCAATGCATGGAATTGTCCATCTGCCTTTGAGCTGAGTCAATGCAGAGGTTTTAAATGATCTTGAGTCGAACATGGTGTTTTTCCTTCCTTTATTTGTTTTCGTTGCATTCTTTCAGCAACTCTGAATAGTATTTTTCTTCTATATCTTTTTCTGAAAGTCCGCATTTTAAAAGAAGCTCCTTCAGTTTTTTCTGTGCTGCCTGTACTGTTTCTTCGTCATTCTTTTCCGAAAGAATTTCTATTTCAAGAAACCAGCCCAGGGGTGGAATGTTGCAGAGTTCCAGTGTTGCACCGTCATGCACCCAGTCAAGGACATCCTTGTGTTTTCTGAGTGCAACCGTATATCCTGAGTCTTCGAGGTACTGAACGAGTGGAACTGGATCTTCCATTGTTGTTTCAAGTTCCTCGTTTACTTCCGAAGTTGTTCCGTCAGGACCCCTTCGGTTTTCCTTTTTCTTGTAGGTCAAAAGCCAGGTTACGGTTTCGTTTTCAGTTTCTTTTCTGATCCTGATTTTCTTTCCTTTGCCGGATGGTCCTATATAATATCTGTCGTCCCTTGTAACGGACCTTTCAAATTTTGCAAAGGAGTTCAGTTTTTCCTCTACCTTTGCTTTGTCTGCTACTCGGGCTTTAAGTTCAATTTCATTCATGACAAGTATAGTAGCATTTTTTTTGCAATGGGAAAACAATGCCAACGTTTTTAATTGCTATTTAATTGCATATTTTTACATTTAAAATTATACTTAACAAACTTAAATCTCACATCATTTTATCGAGGCAATATTATGGCAAAGAAATCAGACAACGCATGCAAGGGTGTAGCACGCGCACCACATCGTTCTCTTTATTACGCATCAGGATACACTGATGAAGAACTTGACCAGCCGATGGTTGGTATCATCTGCGCAAAGAATGAACTCATCCCAGGTCACATTGAACTTGACCGCATTGCAGAAGCCGTAAAGGCAGGTGTTCGCATGGCAGGTGGAACACCAATTGAATTCCCAGCCATCGGTGTTTGCGACGGCATAGCCATGGGGCATGAAGGAATGAAATATTCCCTCGTAACCCGCGAACTCATTGCTGACTCTGTTGAATGCGTTGCAAAGGCACATCAGTTCGATGCCCTCGTAATGATTCCTAACTGCGACAAGATTGTTCCGGGTATGCTCATGGCAGCAGCTCGCCTTGACCTTCCTACAGTATTTGTTTCAGGCGGTCCAATGATGCCAGGCCATCTTGCGGGAAACGATCCGTCAAATCCTTATTCCGGAAAAAATCTTTCTCTTACAGATATGTTCGAAGCTGTAGGTGGACTTGCTGTTGGTAAAGTGACAGAAGAACAGCTTAATGAAATGGAACACCGTGCATGCCCGGGTTGCGGTGCATGTTCAGGTATGTTCACAGCTAACTCAATGAACTGTCTTACAGAAGTCCTTGGCCTTGGTCTTCCTGGAAACGGAACAATCCCTGCTGTAACAGGCGAAAGAATTGCCCTTGCAAAGCACGCAGGTATGGCAGTCATGAACCTTTACAGGAAGGGAATCACAGCCCGCCAGATGATGACTGCAGAAAACTTCCGCAACGGTCTTGCTGCAGACATGGCTCTCGGATGCTCTTCAAACACAATGCTTCACCTTCCTGCTATTGCACATGAAGCTGGCATTGAAATCGATCTCCACGAAGTAAACGAAATTTCTAACAGAACTCCTAACCTCTGTCACCTGGCTCCTGCAGGTCATACATTCATGTGCGAACTTGACGATGCCGGTGGAGTTCAGGCTGTTCTTGCAGAACTTGCAAAGAAGAACCTCATCAATACAAGCCTCATTACTGCAACTGGAAAGACAATTGCAGAAAACATTGCAGGCGTTAAGAACCGCAATCCAGAAATCCTCCGCCCCATTGAAAATCCTTTCAGCGACAACGGCGGTATTGCAATCCTCTTCGGTAACCTTGCTCCAAACGGAACTGTTGTTAAGCGCTCTGCCTGTGCAAAGGAACTCATGCTCCATACAGGTCCAGCACGCGTATTCAACGATGAATCTGAAGCAATGGATGCCGTTCAGAAGGCTCAGATCAAGGCCGGTGATGTAGTAGTTATCCGTTACGAAGGTCCAAAGGGTGGTCCTGGTATGCGCGAAATGCTTGCTGTAACTGCCGCTCTTGCAGGTCAGGGACTTGACAAGCAGGTTGCCCTTATTACAGACGGCCGTTTCTCTGGTGCTACACGCGGTGCTTCTCTTGGACACTGTTCTCCAGAAGCTGCAGTCGGCGGCCCTATTGCCCTCGTAGAAGAAGGCGACATGATTACCCTCGACATCAACAATTACAAGATTCACCTCGACGTATCTGACGAAGAACTTGCAGCAAGAAAAGCAAAGTGGGTATGTCCGGAACCAAAGGTAAAAACCGGCTACCTTGCAAGATACGCAAAGCTAGTATCAAGTGCTGACAAAGGTGCAATACTCCAGTAGATTGCTAGCAGAATGATTCCGCGAGTTTTGCGATTTGATGTGGGGTGACGATAGCTGATTTTTTTATTTTTTTATTTATGAATTTACTGTTTTTTATAAACACTGTCCTTTTAGGTGTGGGCCTTGCCATGGATGCCTTCAGCGTGTCCATTGCAAATGGCCTTAACGAACCGAACATGAAAAAGGGAAAAATGTGCGGGGTTGCCGGTACCTACGGCTTCTTTCAGTTTGCCATGCCTGTAATCGGTTGGATTTGTGTCCATACAATAATCGAGTGTTTTAATTCCTTTCAGAAATTTATTCCCTTGATTGCCCTGGTTCTTCTTCTTTACATAGGTGGAAAAATGATCATTGAAAATATTTGGGCAAAAGAAGAGGCAGGGGATAATTCTTCCTGTAAGCTTGGATTTGGCACCCTCCTGCTGCAGGGGATTGCAACCAGTATAGATGCTCTTTCTGTAGGCTTTACCATTTCCGAATATAATCTTGCCATGGCCCTTATTGCAGCCTTTGTGATTGCAGTCGTTACCTTTGCTATCTCCTTCACTGGCCTTGTAATCGGAAAAAAGGCTGGCGGAAAGTTCACCGACAGGGCGGAAATATTTGGTGGTATAATTTTAATCGGAATTGGCATGGAAATCTTTCTGAAAGGCTTGTTTTTCTGATTTTCTGCATTAAATTTATTCGTATATCGGAGATTTTACATATAGGAGTAATTTATGAAGAAGATTTTGATGGCAGTAGTGGCAGCCCTTGTTTTTGCTGCTGCAGCATTTGCACAGAGCGAACAGGCAACTGGAGAAACAATTACTCAGGTTGATGTTACAGATGCAACTACAAAGATTCACTTTCCGGCAGAATTCCAGTTTGGAAAATGGAAGGATGCAAAGTGGAACGCTGTTTGGGAAATTTCTTCAAGCAATATCGTTCTTTCACAGAATGATGTTGTGGTTTGTTCTTTTGACGGAAAAATTAAGAATTACAATGTTGTAGTTGGCATTAAGGGACTTGAAATTTCTTTTGATTGCGATGCAACAAAGAGATCTTACAAGATTGTAAAGCCAATTTCTACAAATACAGACCTTGAACTTGATGTAGTTCGCCACGATGTTCCTGATAGCGATCCAAACAAGCACTGGAAGACACAGATTATCCGCCAGTAGTTTTCCGGATGTTCGATGAAAGCCCTTTCAAGATGGAAAGGGCTTTTTTTATGCATTTTCTTAATTAACACTGTGTTAAAACAATTCAAAATTTCTGGCAATGGGAAAATAGGCAAAGGCAACAGAGCCATTCTGAGGTTTGAAATCGTTTTTGCATTGAAAGAATGTGCCGTCCTATTCATTTTTTACTTCAATTGTTCGATATTGGTGCACAGACTTTTCGGATATGGCATTCCATTAAATGGCTTATTCAATTGAATAAAGTTTGTCTGCAATGTATAATTTGCAAACTGAAATAATACTGAAGAATTTTTAATAGAGGTAAAATTCATATGAAGTTGAACGGTTCACAGATCATAATTGAAAGTCTCATCGAACAGGGTGTTGATACAGTTTTCGGTTATCCGGGAGGATGCATCCTCAATGTTTATGATGAACTATACAAGAACTCAAACAGAATTACACATATTCTTACAGCACACGAACAGGCTGCAGCACACGCAGCTGACGGTTATGCTCGTTCAACAGGAAAGGTCGGTGTCTGCATGGCAACATCTGGCCCAGGAGCAACAAACCTTGTAACAGGTATTGCTACTGCATACATGGATTCAATACCTATCGTTGCAATTACATGTAATGTTCCTTCAAACATCCTCGGAAAAGATTCTTTCCAGGAAATCGACATCAAGGGCGTTACAATTCCCATCACAAAGCACAATTTCCTTGTTCGCAAGGCAGAAGATCTGGCACCAACAATCCGCCAGGCATTTCTCATTGCAAAGAGCGGACGCCCGGGCCCTGTCCTCATCGACATCCTTAAAGACGCGACAGCCCTCAATGTTCAGTATGAATTCACTCCTCTCAAGAAGGCTGACGACAAGAAGATGATGGCATCGCTTGATAAGAATCTTGGACGCACGCTTATTGCAAACAAACCAAGCGATGCAGAAATCAAGGAAGCTGCAGAACTCATCAACAGCTGCAAAAAGCCAATCATTTACGCAGGCGGTGGTATCGGCATGTCCGGTGCAGAAAAGGAACTTCTTGAACTTGCCGAAAAGAATTCCATCCCTGTAAGCGAAAGCCTTATGGCCCGTGCTTCATTCCCTGCAACACACCCTCTCTGTACCTGGATGGTCGGTATGCACGGAACAAAGGCAAGCAACATGGCAATCACAGAAGGTGACCTTATCATCGCCCTCGGTGCAAGATTCAGTGACCGCGTTATCGGTGATCCATCGAAGTTCGGCCTTAACGCAAAGGTTCTTCAGATAGACATTGACCCTGCAGAAATCAACAAGAACATTCCGGCCTTCAAGTCTGTTGTTGGCGACATCAAGTACATCCTTTCTAAACTCATTCCACTCGTTAAGGAAAACAAGCGCAAGGAATGGATCAGCCAGATTGCAGCATGGAAGAAAGAATATCCTTCAATCTATGACAAGAATCCAAAGAACTCTGTAAATCCAAAGCACATCTGCGAAATCATCAACAAGGTGGCCGGCGAAAATACAATCATTACAACAGAAGTTGGTCAGCACCAGATGTGGACTGCACAGTTCTATCCATTTACAAAGCCAAGGACATTCCTTACATCAGGAGGGCTTGGAACAATGGGTTACGGTACTGGAGCTGCAATGGGTGCACAGATCGGCAATCCTAAGAAGCGCGTAGTCCACATTGCAGGTGACGGTTCTTTCCGCATGAACTGCAACGAACTTTCAACAATCGCACACTACAATCTTCCACTTGTAATCGTTATCTTCAACAACCATGCCCTCGGAAATGTACGCATGTGGCAGCGCCTCTTCTACGGAAAGAGATTCAGCCAGACAACTTTGGATTTTGGTCCGGACTGGTGCAAGCTTGCCGATGCATACGGAATCAAGGGGTACAAGGCTGACAATGCAAAGGATTTTGAAAAGGTGTTTGAAAAGGCATTTAAGGCTAAGGCTCCTGCAATCATCGATGTAGAAGTTGATATCGACGAAATGATTCTTCCTATGGTTCCGGGCGGAAAGCCGATTTATGATATGATCATGTCTTTGAGCGAAGAGGTAATGAGCTGATGAGGAAAGAACTCCGGGGAGAGGAGCGTTATACTGAAATAGGTCGCGTTGAATGTGAGCAGATAAGTGCTCTTCCTGGGGTGCTGGATGACATCAGTCTGTCCGGCTGCAAGGTTCATTTTCCTTTTCCTGCAAACTTGGACAGGGAGAATGAATATACACTTTTTATTCATCTTTCAAGATCTGATTTTCCTGACAAACTTCAGCTTCTTTGCAGGCCTCAGTGGGTTGTGGAAAATGAAGCTGAATGTCAGACGGAAATTGGATTTTCGTTTTTGCGTTCACCTGATTCTCCGGAACTTGCAAGGTTCATTGAAAGCCTCAAGCAGAAGAAAGAATCGGATGACATTACAAGCCTGATTATCCAGGACGATACGGATTTTATTTAATGAGTTCTAAGGTAGAAAAGATTTCAGGCGTTGCATTCCTTCCATTCATCGACATGAAGGAAATGCTTCTGAGTGAGCTTAAAAACCGTTTTGGATATGACTGCAAGGATGCAGTTCATTACGGTGACCTTGTATATTTCCCTGATTACAAAATTGAGACCGGCATTCCTTATTTTGCAAGGTGTGCAATGCTGGAACCTTTCCTGGTTCATTTTGATTCCATCGGCGATGCTGCAAAGGAACTGAAAAACATTCAGCGTTCCTGGGCACCATACAATTTTACCTGTTTTCGCCGTGCAGCCCTCATTCAGGAAAAACTTCCCTATGTAAATTTAAAGGCAAAGACTTTCCCTGCAAAAATTCCTTCCGGGGCAACGGGACTTTACACTTTGATTGACGACCATACCATGATTGCGTCTAGGTTAACCAATACAACTGTTCCTGCAGGTCGCATTGAATTCATAGAAGACCACGAAAATCCTCCGAGCCGTGCTTACCTTAAGATTCAGGAAAGCTTAAGCCTTGCATCCCATTACTTTAATGTGGATGTTCCAGGAAAGGGAAGCCGTTGTTTTGAAGCTGGTGCTTGTCCAGGCGGATGGACTTGGGTTCTTGTAGAGCAGGGCGCAGAAGTTTTTGCCGTGGATCGTGCAGAACTTGCTCCAAGCCTAATGAAAAATGAACTTGTAACATTCCTTGCTCACGATGCCTTTACCCTTAAACCGGAAGATTTGGGAGAATTCGACTGGGTCATTAGCGATGTAATCTGCTATCCGGAACGCCTTCTTGAATGGATAAAAATGTGGCTTGCAAGCGGAAAAACCAAAAAGATGATCTGCACCATCAAAATGCAGGGAGAAATCAACTGGCCTTTGATCGCAGAATTCGCTGCAATTCCAAACAGCAGGATCGTTCACCTGAACTACAACAAGCACGAACTTACATTCATGCATGTTGAGTAGTTTCCCATTCTCTCTGATTTGAAGTTGGCTTCTGTTCTGCAAATACAAGGTGTGTGAAAAAACTGCGGAACAGAGGTTCGTGACAAAATGCGACTTGAAACTGAAAGTTTCACCGGAGCAGGTTTGACACGGTTCTCTGTGGAAGCAGCTTTTTCACATATACAATCTATTGTTCGTCTATAGAATCCAGACGATATGGTGTTGCCTGGTAAACGTAATAGTTGAGCCAGTTGCTGTAGAAAAGGTGTGCCGTGCTCCTCCATTTTGAAACGATGGGCTTTTCTGGATCATCATCAGTGAAATAGTTTTCCGGAAGATGAGGGTTTATTCCCTTGTCCAGATCCCTCTTGTATTCGTTGGCCAATGTATCAGGATCGTATTCAAGATGGCCTGTCATGAATATGCTTCTGTTGTCCTTTGACTTTGCCAGGGTGAGACCCGTTTCCTTTGAGAAAGCCAGAAGTTCAAGCTTGTCGTCTGCAAGGACATCTTCTGTTTTTATGAGGGTATATCTTGACGTTGGAACCGGAAACCAGTCGTCGAATCCGCGCATCAAAGGTTCCTTTGGATTCAAAAGCTTTGAATAGAAAATTCCAGAATACTTTTTATCAACTACATGCTTGTTTATGTTGTGAAGGTGATAGAGTCCAGCCATTGCACCCCAACAGATGTAAAGGGTACAGAAAACATTCTCCTTTGCGTAGTCCATGATTTTGCAAAGATCCTTCCAGTAGTCAACTTCTTCAAAAGGAATCTGTTCTACAGGAGCTCCTGTTACTATCATTCCGTCAAATTTTGACTTGAAGAGTTCTTCGCTTGAAATGTAGAACTTGTCCAGGTGACTCTGGTCCGTATTTTTTGAAACATGGTTTTCCATGTGGACAAGGGATATGTCTATCTGCAAAGGCGTGTTTGAAAGAAGCCTCAGAAGTTGTGTTTCCGTAACTTCCTTGGTAGGCATAAGGTTTACGATGGCGATTTTAAGAGGACGAATATCCTGAGATGCAGCTCGTTCTTCTGTCATGACGAAAATGTTTTCGTTTTCAAGGGTAGTGCGGGCTGGTAGATTTGAATCAATTTTAATTGGCATGAACCCATTGTAGCAAAATCAGTGTTTATTTGCTACAATTTAATACTATGGAAATCAGGCTTGATAAAAAATCCGCATTAAAAAAAATTAAAGCTTTAGTACTTTCGTCAAAGACAGAAGTAGAAACTTTCAGAACAAAACTGGAAAAGAACTTTAAGGCAGAGTTTTTACCTAACAGGGTAGAACGCAACGAAAAGAGTTTTTTCGGTGTTAAATGTGACGTTCTGATTCCTCAGGTTTGTGCTTCTTCAAGAGTAGTCGTTTATATTCACGGTGGTTCCTTTGTTGGTGGTTCCCGTGAAAGCTGGCGCTCTTTCTGTTCGTGTTTTGCTCACGCGGCATCTTCCCGTGTTGTTGTTCCTGAGTTCCGTCTTGCTCCTTCGTATCAGTATCCTGCATCAATCGAAGACATTGAATGCGTAATGCGCGGAATAATTGCAGAAGCAAATGCTGCCAAACTTACAGATGATGGTGCTCCTGCTCCAGAAATCATTCTTGCTGCAGATGGTAGCGGCGCATCCCTTGCCTATGCAGTTCTTTTCAGAATGGATGAAGAAAAAAGAAAGAACATTTCAAAGCTTGTGCTTTTCTCTCCATGGCTTGACCTTTCTTATGACAGTCAGGTTTTTTCAGAAAAGAAATCAAAGGATAAGGTTTTGAATCCTCGCGACATCAGGTATGCTGCAGAACTTTATACACAGGCTTCAAATCTTTCAAGTGTAGATGTTTCTCCATTGAAGGCTTCCGAAAGCAATTTTGTGAATTTCCCTGAAGTTTTCATTCAATGCGGTGAAAATGAAATCCTCCTTTCTCAGGCTCAACAGATGGATGATCTTCTCACTTGCTACGGAATTGAATGTACACTTGATGTTGTTCCGGGCATGTTCTACATGTTCCAGATGGCTGGAGATACTCTCCTTGAATCAAGTTTTGCAGTTGAAAGTGCAGGAAAGTATGTGAATAAAAGGGCTGATCCTACTGATAAGGAACTTATGGAAAGGGAACGCCTAATCAAGGAAAATAACATAACAAGGGATTAGAATATGGAACTTTTGTCTCCTGCAGGAAATATTGAAAAACTTAACTATTGCTATACATACGGTGCAGATGCTGCTTACATCGGACTTAAGAATTTTTCCCTTCGGGTTAAGGCTGACAATTTTTATGAAGATGAACATAAACGGGTAATTGAACTCAAAAACAAATTTCCTGGCCGCAGACTTCATTGTGCCCTCAACATAGCCTTTCACAATGATGAAATTGATCGCCTCATAAAAAACATTCCGTACTTCAAGGAATATCCGATCGATGCATTCATCGTTCAGGATCTTGGAATCGTCCCTATTCTTCAGAAGGAATTCCCAAATGCTGAACTTCATCTTTCAACTCAGGCAAGCTGCATGAACCGTGAAGCCGTAAAGGTTTACAAATCCCTTGGATTTAAAAGAGTCGTAATGGGACGCGAAGCTTCCCTTCAGGAAATTGCAGAAATAAAGGATGCCGTTCCTGACATGGAAATCGAATGTTTTGTTCACGGTGCCATGTGCATTGCCTATGCTGGCCGCTGCCTTATGAGTGCATATCTGAATGGACGCAGTGCTCAGGAAGGTTTTTGCAGCCACACTTGCCGCTGGGATTATGATGTTCTTGCTCAGCTTGATCCGTCAAAGGATGCTAAGAAAATTGCAGAAAGCGGAAACCTTGTTTTGCGCGAACACAAAAGGCCCGATGAATATTTCCCTGTTTATGAAGGTGAAAATTTTACTGCAGTTCTTTCTTCCAAAGACCTTTGCATGATAGATCATCTTGCGGAACTAAAGAAAGCCGGGGTTGATTCACTTAAAATCGAAGGCCGCATGAAGAGCGTTTACTATGTTGCTATGATTACCCGAGCATACAGAAAAGCCCTTGATGCCCTCGACGGAAAAATTTCTGAAGAAGAGGCAAAACCTTTTGTTGATGAACTGTATAAAGTAAGCCACAGGCCTTTTGCAACAGGATTCTATTTTAACAAGGCTGATGCTGATGTTGCAGTAAGCGGCGCTAGTGACAGTCCTTTTGAACTTTCCGCAGAAGTCGGAACTTTTCTTGATGAAAAGGCTATGGAAGAAATCCTAAAGGTTGCAGATGACGGAAGAAAATTGAGGCAGTCAAAAATCGATGCCATGTGCGAACCTGAACGCAAGGCATATGAAAAACGAGTTGCAGACAAGCCAGACATGCATCTTCCTTATGTAGAAAAAATGGAAGGTTGGAAAATGTATCCCATTGAACCTCTCAACATGCTTACGAAGGAAACTGAAATCGAATTGGTATCTCCTGATGTTGTAGGAAATAAAATCGAATGGGGCAAAGACTTCCTTTTTGTAAATCCTGAAAACGGACAGGTTTACAATTGGGTTTGTAATGGACATCCGTGTGTAATGTATACGGGACTTGAGGTTGCCGATGGTACACTTCTCCGTTCCAAAGATCCTGAATATGTAGAAGGGAAATTCAGGGACAGCGGAAGATAAAAATCATTTGTTTTCAGTTAAAGATATGAGTGAATTAAAGGGAATTGAACAGACAGAAACAGATCCAGAAGTTCTCATCAGTGCGTTTTTAAAAGATTTTTCTGATGTCTACAATGAAGAAGACGAAAAGAAAATTTCAAGGGCATGGAATTATCTCATCGGGAAAACTGCAGAGCTTAAGCGTAACTGCGGCAAGCCTTATTATGTTCATCCACTTCGCGTAGCCCGTGTGCTTGCAGAAAAACACCTTGGTGCAGATACAATAGTTGCAGGCCTCTTTCATAATATTCTTGATGTAGACAATGACTGTCTTCCGGAAATAGAAAAACTTTTTGGAAAAGATATTGCAACTATCTGCAATGGTACTGCAAAAATCACTAGCCTTAAAATAAAAAGCGATACAATTCAGCAGGCAGACAGCATTAGAAAAATGCTTTTTGCAATGGTTGACGATATCCGCGTCATTCTCGTAAAACTTGCTGACAGACTGGACCGAATGCGCAACTTGAAATTCGTAAGTCCTGAATCTCAGAAAGCAGTTGCAAAGGAAGTCATTGATATCTGGTGTCCACTGGCAAGCCGTCTCGGTATGGCAGACATCAAAAGCGAGATGGAAGACCTTTCCCTTAAATATTCAAACCCCGATGTATTCCAGCAGATTAAATCCATTGTAGCTCAGAAAAAGCAGGAAAGAGCAGACTACCTTAACAATGCAGTAAAGAAAATCTATACCGCTACTGAAAAGGCAGGAGTTAGCGTTACAATCTCAAGCCGCGCAAAACATTTCTATTCCATTTATCAGAAGATGAAGAAAAGAAATAAGGATGCCGGTGAACTTTACGATCTTCTTGCCCTCAGAATTATATGCAATACGAATGCGGAATGCTATACCTTGATTGGAATTGTTCATAGCCTTTTCAAGCCAATGGACGGACGCTTCAAGGATTATATTGCCATGCCAAAGGCAAACGGATACCAGTCATTGCATACAACTGTTATATGTGAAGGCAAACCTCTTGAAATTCAGATCAGAACCCAGGACATGCATAACATTGCCGAACACGGTGTTGCATCCCACTGGCTCTATAAAAAAGGAACAAACAGGGATCTCGTCAAGGCAGAAGACTTAAGCATCATCAATCAGCTTCGTGCCCTCCGCAATGAAGACCTTAGCAATGAAAGTTTCTTTAAGGAACTGAAAAGCGAACTGCTGGGAGATTCCATCTATGTGTTTACTCCAATGGGAGATGTTAAGGAACTTCCTCAGGGTGCCAATGCCATCGACTTTGCCTATATGATTCATTCTTCAATAGGCGAAAAGATTGTAGGCGCCAAGGCTGATGGAAAAATCATTCCTTTGACCCAACCTTTACAGAATACACAGATTATCGACATTCTTACAAATCCTCAGGCTCATCCGACACAGTCCCAGCTTAATGCTGTAAAGACAAGCCGCGCCCGTTCCAGAATCAATGCATGGCTTACTGCCAATGATCCTACTTACATTGATAAGGAAGCTCAGGAAAAACGCGATGCCGAAATTCTTGCCAATACGATCTATTCAAAGAAAGTTGCGGAAGAAAAAAGAAAGAAAGCAAAGGAAAAGAAAAAGGACTCTACTGAATATTCTGGTAAAATAAGGGTTGATGACCTTACCAATTATCTTGTAACCGTTGCCAAGTGCTGTTCTCCCGTTCCTGGTGATCCAATTGTAGGTTACATATCCAGATCCAGGGGAATTACAGTCCACCGTGCTGACTGCCTTACCTTCCTTAGAATTCCTGATATAGAAAGAAGAAAAGTTTCTGTTGAATGGGATACATCTGAAAAGAAGACGAATGAAAAGGAAGTCAAGATAAAGGAACAGCTTCAGGAAAAGAACCGCCAGAAACAGAAGGAAAAGAACCAGTATAAAAAACAGCGCTAGGAGAAAGGTTGATGAAGAAAAGTTTATTTTTTTTATTTGTATTTGCAGCTTTGCTTTTAGGATGCTCAAAAAGGAATCCCTTTTCTAAATCTGCAACTGTGCAAAATCTAAAAGTTGGTTTTATATACAACGGCATGATTAATGACAAAAGTTATGTTCAGGCTCAGGATGCGGGTCGCATTGAATTGGAAAGAAAAGGCATCAGAACCATGTATGTGGAAAATGTTCCTGAGACAGAAATTTGTGAAGAAGTTATCAGGGAACTTATAAGACAGGGATGTAAAATGATATATATAACCAGTTTCGGTTATTCAACTTATGTTGAGGAAATTTCCACTCAATTCCCTGAAATAAAGTTTGCTCAATGTTTGGGAGATAACGTAAAGAAAAATCTTTCATGTTATTCTGCCCGCACTTATGAAGCCAGATACCTTGCAGGCATAGTTGCCGGACTCAAAACAACTTCAAATAAAATCGGTTATATTGCAGCTGATTCCACATCTGAATGTGTCAGAGACATCAATGCATTTACTTTGGGAGTAAAGTCTGTAAATCCTGATGCAAATGTTTATGTTCGCTGGACTAATTCATCGAGCAGTTATAATGAAGCAAAATATAGAGCCGAAGAACTTCTGATTGGTGGCTGTGATGTTCTTACCCAGCAACTTGACAACATAAACCTTTATAAGGTTGCAAAAGAAAAAGGTGCATTCTTGATATGCAATAATTTTCCTGTTCCTGAAATTGCTCCTAATTTTTACCTTACGACAGTGTGTTCCAATTGGGGTGTTATAATTCTTGAAGAAGTTCAGAAATATCTTGAAGGAACTTGGGAAGCCCAATTTTACTGGGAAGGTCTTTCGTCGGGGGCAGTCGGTTTAAGTGAACTTTCAAAAGTCTGTGTTCCTGGTACAAAACAATCCGTTGAAGAGGCTATGAGGAAAATAATTTCTGGTGAACTGAAAGTTTTTGCAGGTCCTCTATATGACAATAATCAAAACGAAAAGCTGGAGGATGGAATGGAATTAAGTTTCCATGACCTTTGGTATATGGACTGGTTTGTTGATGGTGTTAAATCAAATCTGTATTGAATGCAAAAAGGCTTCGGTTGTCTAAGAAACTGCTGAAAAAGATGTCATTCCCGTGCTCGACACGGGAATCTCTTTTTGTAAATCGTTGTATTACAAAGAAATAGATTATCGGGTCTAGCCCGATAATGACATTTTTGATACTTTTTCAGTG
>JAHAZL010000094.1 GCA_018384055.1 Treponema sp. | reverse complement strand
GTTCCATTTCTTACCTCTTTATAATAAAATGGAATCAGGAGTAAACATCTGACTGTGGTAAGTCATACTCCTATTCGCAGTCTGGGGGTAAGACCCCCAGCTGCATTTATGTCGTACGACGGTCGGTATTGGTTAATCTTGTTTTCGAAGTAAGAGCCTTTACCTTCAGGCAGGTGCCTTCTTCACAGTTCAGGTGAACCTTCCGCCGACTCTCTGATTCCGTCGAATCAGAGTACCACATTTCAGATATTTATATCATGACATCTTGTTTCAGCATCTGTATAGGGCAAGCAATGCAGTGGCCAGAGGTTTGAGAATCAAACCTCTGCATGAAAAATTGACAGGAGGTCAATTTTTATGCCATTACCTTGCGCAGCTCATATTCAACGATGTCTGTTGCACCGAGAGACTTGAGCTTTGGAAGAAGGTTTGGAACATCTTTCTTCTGAACTGCAATCTTAACAGCGTAGCCGTTTCCTCCGAAGAGAGGACTCACTGTTGGACTCTTCATTGAAGGAGTTCCCTTAACGAGGGCTTCAAACTTGTCTTCTGCAACGTTCATTTCGAGCATAACCTTTGAGCGGGCATTCATAACTGCTTCAAAGAGCATGCGGAGTTCCATGATTTTCTGCTTCTTTTCTGGATCTTCCATTGCCTTTTTAGAGGCGTACATTCTTGTAGAAGAAGTCATCAAAGTATCAACAATCTTGAGGCGGTTGGCCTTGAGGGAAGAACCTGTGGAAGTATTGTCGATGAGGATCTGTGCTTCTGAATCTTCACTGTCGCGAACAAAACCTTCTGAAGTTCCCCATGTGCGGAATACTGTTCCGTTGATGTTCTTTTCTTCAATATATTTCTTTGTAAGGTTCTGGTATTCAGTTGCGATTGTAACTGGCTTCCTGAGAAGTGAATTGTAGTCAACGTTTTCTGGAACAGCTGCAACAATGCGTACAGGGTCAAAGCCAAAGTCCATGATTTCTACAACGTCGTTTTCTACGCCGTTTTCGTAAACCCAGTCCTTTCCGCTGAATCCAACATCAGCCTTTTCGCCGGCAAGGAGGGCACTTACAATCTGTGGTTTTACTACCTGGAATGCCAAGTCTTCCTGGTTTGTAACAGGGAAATAAGTTCTGTCTGGAAGATGAATGGAAATTCCAACGTCGTTCAAGAGTTCATAAACTGATTCGTAAATGCGGCCTTTAGCCAGCAAAATCTTTAATTTTTCCATAACGCTCTTATAATATAGAAAAGTTTATATAGTTTCAATTATTGCTGTTAATGAGAATCTATAAAAGGCAAAATAAAAAAAATTATTAAAGCCATTTAATTTGAAAAAACAGCCGAGTGATATTATAATCTTGTAATACTATGGGAGGATTTTAGAATGAGTGGGGATACACAGGCAATTACGGCTGGACGCAAAACTTTTTTCATTCAGCCGGACACATCTCTCCTTCCTGAAAATTTTTGCGAAGAATACCTCGTTGACGGTTTTGAAGCATATTTTGTCGGAAAACTTCCTAATTTTTCCCTGGAAAACTACATCGACTATCTTTATGAATCTTTCAATGACCTGATTCTTTTCTTCAATATTGATTCTCCTCCTCCGAACGGTGAAACATGGTCTCAGTTCATAAGAAGAATCAATGCAAAGTACGAAGGCAAGGTTCTCATCGGCGTCCTCTATACAAAAAGGCAGAACAAGGAAGAAAAGCCAGTCATTGAAAAGGTCTATCTTTTTGACATCGGAATCATGTGCGGATGTATTCAGCTTGAATACCAGAAGAAGAACAATTTCGGAATCATCGAAAAAGTTCTCTATGCAAATCAGGCCATGGGACGCCGCAAGCAGGTTCGTGCCCTCTGCAACAAAAACTGCACTTTTGATTTTGTATTCAACAAGAATTCATACAAAGGCCAGTTGCAGGACATTTCCTTGAGTCATTTTTCTTTCATCCTTCCTCACGGAATGCTTAATATGCCAATGTATGAAAAAATAGATGGCATTCAGATGACGGTAAAAGGCGCCCACATAAGGACAAGCGCTGTTCTCTTTTTAAGCCGTCCCGTAAACAACGGTGCCGACGATCTTTTTGTCTTCATGTTCGTTCATGCTAACGGAAACCAGGGGCTTGAAGAAGTTGCAAAGCAGACTGTCCTGCCAAAGCTTTATGAAATGCTCTATGAAAACTGCATGACTTTGCTCAAGGAAACTATCCTTGAGGACCAGAAAAAGCAGAAATTGGACTGGGATAGAAAAAGGCATGAATTGGGGAAAAACCAGTAGTATTGCATTGCGGGGCTGTGGTTGCGAAAATTGAGAATTTTTACGGCAGAATACCTTTAATAAAATGGTTCCTTATGATAGACTCTTAAAAATTATTTGAGAGGTCCATATGTTAACAGGAAGGCATGTAATTGAGCCAGCTAATCTGTCCGTTGCAGAAATCGATGAGATTTGTTCATTGGCAGAACAGATGATTGTAGATCCTAAATCGTTTCAAGATGTGTGTCGCGGGAAAATTCTTGCGACACTTTTTTTTGAGCCAAGTACAAGAACACGGCTTTCTTTTGAAGCTGCCATGCTTCACCTGGGTGGAACTGTAGAAGGTTTTGCTGATGCCAATGTTACAAGCGGAACAAAGGGAGAAACCCTTGCAGATACTATCCGTGTTGTAAGTTCCTATGTAGATGTAATTGCAATGCGCACACCAAAGGAAGGAGCAGCCCTCCTTGCCTCTCAGTACAGTCCTGTTCCTGTAATCAATGCTGGTGACGGCGGACACAGCCATCCAACACAGACCCTTACGGACCTTTTGACAATCCGCGCCCTTCAGGGTGGATTCGAAGGCCATACAATAGGTTTCTGCGGTGACCTTAAATTCGGACGCACAGTTCATTCCCTTACACAGGCCATGAGCCGCTACAAGAACAACAAGTTTGTTTTCATCAGTCCGGAAGAACTTAAGGTTCCGGAATACATCACCGAAGATCTTCTTAAGCCAGCGGGAATTGAATTTGCAACTGCAGAAAGACTTGAAGATGTTATCGGCGATCTGGACATCCTTTACATGACACGCGTTCAGAAGGAAAGGTTCTTCAATGAACAGGATTACATCCGCCTTAAGGACAGCTACATTCTTGACCATGAAAAGATGAAGCTTGCAAAAAAAGACATGATCGTTCTACATCCTCTTCCACGCGTAAACGAAATCGCACCTGAAGTTGATGCCGATCCAAGGGCCGCTTACTTCAAGCAGGTTAAGTACGGCATGTATGCCCGTATGGCACTCATCGCAAAAGTTACAGGAGCACTCTGATGTTAAATGTAGATACAATTAAAAACGGTCTGGTAATCGACCATATTCAGGCTGGCCTTGGCTGGCGTGTTTTCAACTGGCTTGGTTTGGACAAGGCAAGTTTTGCAACAGCCCTCATCATGAATGCTTCTTCAGGAAAGAGCGGCAAGAAGGACATCATCAAGATAGACAACATCATCAACATCGACTACAGCATTCTTGGCTTCATAGATTCAAACATTACAGTAAATGTAATCCAGGATTCCCAGATTGTTCGCAAGATCAAGATGGAACTTCCTCCAAAGGTTGAAGGCGTAATCACATGCAAGAACCCACGCTGCATTACAGTTACAGAAAATTATGTAACTCCACAGTTCCGCCTTACAAATCCTTCAAAGAAAGAATACCGCTGCGTTTACTGCGACGATCTTTACAAGAGGGGGTAAGATGAGCTTACTGAGAGTTTTGCTTTGCATAATCTTTCCGCCCCTTGCCGTTCTGGATAAGGGTTGCGGATCTCTGCTGATTGTACTGCTTTTGACATGCTGCGGTTGGGTTCCGGGCGTAATTGCCGCCCTCGTAATTCTTAACAAAAGCAGATAAAAAACAGCCCCTGGTTTTTATGCCAGGGGTTTTGCATTTTAAATCATTTGTAGGATATGCATTCAAGCACTTCAAGAATCTCAAAGTCCTTTGGATTTGCAGTTACGATTTTGGAAGCTCCCTGCGAAGCATAACATGCTGCCATGTTGGTGTCGTTCAATCTGTTTCGACCAAGATTATAGATTGAAAGCCAAGTAAGTGCTCTTCCGTAACTTGTTTCATCGGGAAAGACGATCCGTACCCTTTCAAGATTCCTCCACTGTTCTGTAATTGAAAGGGCTTCTTTCATGGAAAGGGCATCTTCAAAACGCCGAGAGTCTGTAATTATATGAATGAATTCATTGAAGCAATTGTAGTAAACAAGAAATTCTTCATTCTTGTATTTCCCCTTTTCATCAGCAAGCTTGTTAAAGAGGTTTACGGCATTGCTGTGTCTTGGAGAATCCAGCCAATAAAGGTCGATTAAGAAAGTAGTATCAAGGCAAATCAAAGCTTAACTCCCGAATCAAGAAAATCGTTGCGCCAATCATCTTCAAGAAAGTCTATTACCCCAGCCTTAAGCTTTACGCCATTGGAAAAATCCATGGACCCGAGCTTTTGTTTTTTGTGAAAATTATTTTTTGAAAACTCATCCATGGCATCGCGAATCAGTTCCGCAGCCTTTCTGCCTGTTTTCTTCGCCTGCTGCTGATATTCCTGATACATTCCTGCAGAAACATAGAGGGTGATCATTTTCTTTAAATCAAGATTTTCATTTGTCATATTCATAATATATGTATATTACATAAATATGTCAAATTTTAAGGATGGTTTTTACGGGGCAGGTTAATTTCCTTCGTTCCCCGAAGCAATCCAGGTGTCGTCGTCCCCGTGGTAGTAGATCAGCTCCGGAAAATTTTTGCCGCATGCAGCGCATTTGCTTTCAGTTTCTGAAGTCTGGCTGTAGCAGAAAGGGCAGTAGAATACTCCGTCAATTCCGGTCTTGATGGCAAGGGTCTTGTCCTTGAGTATTTTAAAGTTGTATCCGTCTTTTGTGTTTACAAGTTCCATTCCGTACTCCTTGTTATTATTTTAGTTTATTAAAAACAACTAAAGCAATCCCAAGGCACGGACAATGAAAATTATCATGAACAAAGTTATGAGCGAAAGGATTGATGTCCATACAACCAATTGTCCTGCAAGCTGACTGTCGTTGTCCATTGCTTCCGCCAACACCAAGTGTCATCAGCAGTATGACAGGCATAATTGTGTTCAGGGTAAAAAGAAAAATATCGAGCATATTTAGTATATGAATTGAAAATTTACTTCAATAAAAAATATGTTTTCTTTTAAAAATTCCCCCATAGCATTTTTAACCGAATAAAAATATAATCTTCTATATGAACAATACAATTCTCATTTACAATGCCCGTCTTGTTGATGCAACAATGGACAAGAAGGGATTTGCCGTAATAATCAAAGGCGGAAAAATCGATTGCTTTCCATGCAAGCAGACCGTAAAGGAAATGCTTCGCGATGAAAATCCAAAGATAGAAAAAATCGATGCCGGGGGTGCGGTTCTCATGCCATCTTTCATCGATACTCATGCACACTTCCGCGACCCGGGCCTTACTCAGAAGGAAGACATCATTACAGGAAGCAAAGCTGCCGCAAAGGGTGGCTTTGGAACTGTTGTCCTCATGCCGAATACAAACCCGGTCTGCTCAAGTCAGGTTATGGCAAAGGAAAACAACGACAAGGCAAAGAAGGCAGGTTTCTGCAATGTTATCCAGTCGGTTTCGATTACAAAGGATTTTGACGGAAAGACAATTTCACACCTTGATAAGCTTGATCCAAAAGTTGTTCCCGTAATTACAGAAGACGGCAAGGAAGTCATGGACAGCGCCCTGATGCTTGAAGCAATGAAAAAGGCTGCCGCAAAGAAAATAATCGTAAGCTGCCACTGTGAAGATCCTTTCCTTGCAGCAGCTGCACGCCCATTAAGGCAGAAGGCTTTGTCTTTGATTCACGGCAAGAAGCCTGATGCAAAAGCTGCCGCAGATCTATTAAATCAGGCTGACGAAATTCTTGCCTGTGCTGAAGATTCCGCAACAGACAGAAACCTTCGCCTTGCAAAGACTGCCGGATGCCACATTCACCTTTGCCATGTAAGCACGGCACACTGCGTAAAGTCGGCTGAACTTGCGGCAAAAGACGGAGTGAATGTTACCTACGAAATTACCCCACACCACATCTGGTTTGAAAGCGGAAAAGCTCCGGTAATCTTCAACATCGTAAATCCACCTCTTAGAAAAAAGGATGACCGACTTGAATTGATTCAGGCCCTTAAGAAAGGAAAGGCATTCTGTATTGGAACAGACCATGCACCGCATACTGCAGATGACAAGAAAAACGGTGCACCTGGTTTTAGCGGAATCGAATCGGCCTTTGCAGTCTGCAATACGGTTCTCTGCAAGGAAAACAAGGTTTCATTAAAGCAGCTTTCAAAACTCATGAGCGCAAATCCTGCCAGACTTCTTGGGCTTAAAAACAAGGGCTTGCTTGCGGAAGGCTATGATGCAGACCTTGTTCTTGTTGATGTGGACAAGAAGTGGACTGTTAGCGGCGCTGACTTTGCAAGCAAGGGAAAGTTTACTCCTCTTGAAGGAAAGAAAGTTACCGGAAAAGTTCTTAAGACTTTCCTTGCAGGAAAAATTGTTTACGAAGAATAGGAGACGGAAAATAAAATGAATTACTCTAATGTATTTGTAATCCTGTTTCTTGCAGGAACTTTTTACGATTTTTTCATCAACCATCTTTTGGAATTCATTGACTGGTCTTTCCGCAAAAAGCACGGAACGGAAGTTCCAAAGGAACTTGAAGGTCATGTTGATTCAGAAAAACTAAAGCAGGTTTGTGCTTACGAAGATGCAAAGTACTTCTTCTGGATTCCAAAAAACATTGTGAACCTTGCAATTTCCCTGGTCCTTGTTTTAAGCGGTTTTTATGTTTGGGTTTTCAATCTGTCATGGGACTGGACCAGCAATGTTTACCTTACAATCCTTCTTTTTGTTTTCCTTTCAAGCATTCCTTCAACAGTGCTCATGATTCCTTTCAAACTTTACAGGGAATTCAAAATCGAAAAGAAATTCGGTTTTTCAAACATGACACTCAAAATATACATTTTGGACAGCATCAAGGAAACTCTGGTTTCCCTTTTAATTGTCGTTCCACTTATTCTTGCAGCCGTTGCCTTCATCGGGCATTTTGAAAAACTCTGGTGGCTTTACTTTGGACTTGTTTACCTTGCAATTGCATTGGGCTTGAGCTATGTATACCCAATTTGGGTTGCTCCTTTGTTCAACAAGTTTGTTCCTCTTGAAGACGGAGAACTCAAGGAAAAGATCGAGGTGCTTTTTGAAAAGACAGGTTTCAAGACAAGCGGAATTTTTACGATGGATGCATCAAAGAGAAGCAACCACAGCA
>JAHAZL010000088.1 GCA_018384055.1 Treponema sp. | reverse complement strand
ATACAACTTCTTTTGTTGCTTTAATCTTGCTGTCTGCATACAAAACAACATCTTTGATTACAAGTTTTTCAACGGCTTTTATGAATGTTTCCATTGTTGCGTAATCTGGTTTGTTGTTTTTTGTGGGGAGTTGAAATTTGTCTGATTTTATTTTTGAACCACTTATACTATCTCCCCATGAATATTTGTGACTCAAACCTTTACGAATACAAGTTGCTAAATATAACTGATTTGATTTTGTTACATTTTGTTCTTTTAAATACAAAGCAAGATTATGACTATCATTAGAATAGAAATCATCTTTTTGATAGCTTACAACAAAAGTTTTTCCACCAATAAATATACAATTTCCGTTTTCTAACAATTCATTTTTGTACGAAATATAAGAACTAACACCATTATTTTCTGCACTGGCACACAAATAAGGAGTCGTTCCACTTTCTGCAACAATCTCAGAAGAAAGAATATTATGAGTATTCTTTATATCAAAGATTTCTGGCAGCTCAAATTCTCCCCACTGCACCGTCTTAAACGCTTCCAGTGCGTTTTCTTCCTCGGGGGTCAATGTATAGTCTTTTAAACCTGTAGCAAGAAGGTATGCGTTAAGTTCGCGTATACGCTCCTCTTCGAGTTCGCGTATAAACGACTCCATAAAATCAAAGTCGATGTTTTTTACGTTGTCACACGGATTTGAAAATGCTAACGCATTTTCTTTTAGAGGAAGTTGGATAATACTATTTTTTAAAGCGATTTTCGTTGCCTTACAATTGTATGAAAAAGCTTTTGTAATAACACTTGAAATTGCTGCCATTAAGAAAAGAGCATTTGTTTTATTTAGTTTTATAGATTGCAAAACACTTGTAGCTCCGTGCCCATCTTTTAAATAAAAAGGAGATTCAACATAAACAACATTTTGATTGTTTGAATGAACAAGAATTGTTGGTAATCCTTTTTTATTATTTAAGACATCTTCAATCAAAGATTCATAAGAGATAATCCCATTATTTATAGTTGCTTGACCATAAAATGGATATTTTTCAGTATTTTCAACTGTCATTTCCTTTAATTTTAATGGATCAATTTCAATCTGTGGTTGCCACTTTAATACATCTTCAACTCTAAATTCTCCCCACTTAACATTTTTTAGTTTTTCGTTAAGTGGGGAATCTATTTTCCCAGGCGGTCGTTCTCTGCGTTGTTTTTGATGATGTTTGAAACTTCCCAAGAAAGATAGTCGGCAACAGTTTTCTTAAAATCGGATAGAGTTGGTTTTGTGTCAATTTTTATATGAGCGCCAAAATTCCAGTCTGTTCCAGAATCTGTAATAAAATCTTCTGTGTAAGTTGCGTTTAAATCCCAATTTGCTTCAACTTTTGCTTTGCTACCAGACTTATAGATTTTTATAATGTCGGAATATCTTTTGATAGGTTCATCTTGTTCAATTAAACTTCTGCTTGTACGCTTGTAACCGTCATTTGAAAAATCAATAAATTTAACAGTTTTTTCGTAATCGTGAGGAGTTCCAGCTTCAAAAATATAAATACTCGTTTGAACACCTGCCATTGGCTGAAACAAATCAACAGGCATTTTTATACTTGCAACAAGAGTATGCTTTTTTAAGATTTGCTGATTTGATTTTACAGCTTTTCCAGAACCAGCACTGTCTTGAATGATAATTGCACCAAATCCGCCTTTTTGCATTCTGTCCAAACCGTAAGCAATAAACGGCATACCATTTTCTTCAAAAGTGAACGGAGGGTTAAGCAAAATTCTATCTGCATTAAAATCAGTATATAAAGAATCAGGTTTATCAAAAGAACTACCTTTTTGAATATTACTTGAACCATCTCCACGCAAAATCATATTTGTAGCAGCAAGAGTAAACATTTCAGCGTTAAGTTCAACACCAAGCAAACGATTCTTCTTAATATCATCAATAATTTCTTTTGCCTTTGAAGAACCTTTTGAAAATTCGTCATTTGCAGAATTTATCATCAATTCCATAGAACTAATCAAAAATCCAGCAGAACCAGTTGCCAAATCCATTACTTTATTTTTGTAAGTAATATTCAAGATTTGAGCCATCATTTTTGTAACATACGGAGGAGTTAAAACAATTCCCAATTCTTTTCCATCGCCCAAGGCATACTTTAAGAATTCAGAATACAACTCGCCCATAATATCAAGATTTTTAGAAAAGGCATCAATTTGTTTATAAATATTATCATAGATATAAACAAAAATCTGTTTATTTGCACTTGCTTTTTCTTCTTTTATCAATTTTGAAACTTGTGGGAAAAGTTTTGTAGGTTCATCACGCTGTTTGTCTTTAGAAATCTCATTGAACGAAGCAATCATCAACTTTCGTTTTTCTTCAGGAATTCCTTTCGCTTTTAAAAATTCATTAATCTGAGATGTAATTAAAATACCGTCCCTCTTTGATTCTGTCAAAAGCCCTTTTAAATCTTCTGGAATTAAACCTTCTTGAATCAATTTTCTTTCGTCTGAGGAATCTTTGTTCTCAAAAATATCCTGCATAGAGAGAAGCATTCCAGAAACATACAAAACACGCTGAGGAGCTGTAATATTATGATTGTGCATAAGTTTATTAAGTTCTTTTGCATAAGTACTTAATTCAGCTTTGCTTCTTATCAATAATTCGTGTTTATCAGCATCAGTAAGTGTACAATCTCTATAAAAATTATCAAAAGTTGTCTGATTCTCCAAAAAGTCAAAAGTCTGATATTTAGACATTTTCTTTATGGTTTTAAACGAAGAACCATAAACAAAATAAACATCAATTTTTACATCATCACTAGAATCGCCAGCAACACCAATTGCAATAACTTCATTATATTTTCCACTTGCAATCATTTGAGTTGCATAATAAATTGCACCGTTTACAGAAAAAAAAGAAATTGATTTGTCATCATCCTTTATACCATCAGAATTCTGTGCAATCAATTTATTAGTATGAAGTTTATCTTCAAAAACTACAGGAATTATTTCATTTTTTATTTTGTATTTTTCAATATGAAAATCAGGCTTACCAAAGTTAGTTTTATTTTTAGTTTTAGCTGAACCTTTTAATGCCTCTTTCATATAGTCAGACATTGAACTTTCTTCATTAAAATCTTTATGCTTTTCAAGTCCTATATTTTCTAGTGATTTTTTAACAAAATCATTAACATCATTTTCTAAAGTCCATTTCATATTAGCCATTATTTTCTCCAAATTATTTTACATAAGCGCTTACTATTAGTTGATTTTCCAATTCTACAGTTAATCTGCCTGACTTATGGCGTTAAGTTTGTCTTTTTTTCCGTCAACTCCTGAATGGTCGCTCCATAAAAAGCAACGATGAAAATAGTCGAAACAAGCGGCAAAAGAATCGAGGCCACTGAAAAAGGTGTCATTCCCGTGCTTGACGCAGGAATCCATTTTCGCAAATCCTTATATTGCAAAGAAATAGATTATCGGATCAAGCCCGATAATGACAATTTCAGAAGTTTTTCAGCGACCTTAAAGAATCAGCATCTTATTTTTTTCCATATGTAACTCCGTTTATTGTTTGTGCCAGCATGAATTTTACCAAACGGATTTTTAACCTTCCAGTTTTTCGGCGGCTTCCATCCAGGCTTCGTTCAACTCGTCAAGTTTTGCGGCAAGTTCTTCTATCTGCTTCTGCACTTCCTTTGCTTTTTCGCCGTTGCTGTAGACTTCTGGCAGACCCATCTGGTTTTCAAGTTCGGCTTTTTTTTCTTCGGTGGCGGCTATTTCCGATTCAAGGCGGTCCACTTCCTTCTGAAGTTTGCGGCGTTCGGCCTCCATCTTTTTCTTTTCTTCATAATCAAGTTTGCCGGCAGACTTCTGTTCCGCAGGCTCTTCAATTTTTTTTGCAGTCTTTGGGGCATCAGCGGCAGAAGTTTCACCGACAATTCCGTTGGCTTCATCTTCAAGGCGCTGCATGTAATACTTGTAGTCGCCCGGGAATTCACGGGAAACCCCAGGATGAAGTTCAAGAACCTTTGTGGAAAGGTCTTCGATGAATCCGCGGTCATGGCTTACAAAAATTACTGTTCCGCCAAAACCCTGGAGTGCTTCAAGAAGAACATCCTTTGAATGCATGTCCAGGTGGTTTGTAGGTTCATCGAGGACAAGAAGATTTACCGGACGGAGCAGAAGTTCAAGAAGTGCTATGCGGCTTTTTTCTCCGCCGGAAAGAACGTTGATGCTCTTGAAAACATCGTCGCCGCGGAAAAGGAAAGCACCCAGCATGTCGCGCATTTTTGGAATCAAATCCAACGGGCTTCTTTCTTCCATGTATTCAAGAATGGTCTGGCTGCCTGAAATTTTTTCCGCGCTGTCCTGACTGAAGTAACCGACTGAAACGCCTGCTCCATATTTGACATTTCCAGTGTAGTCGCTGTCCACACCTGCAATCATTCTGAGCAATGTAGACTTACCGGCACCGTTGCGGCCTGCAACAACAAGGCGTTCGCCCTTTTCTACTACCAGATCAAGATTGTTCACCACATTTGGTCCGCCGTAACTCTTGCAGATTTTTTCCAGTGTAAGCACAAGCTGTCCTGAATGAGGAGCTGCAGGGAAAGTAAAGTGGATTTTCTTAAGGCTTTCAGGAATTTCAATTTTGTTTTCAAGGATCTTGTCCAGCATCTTCTGGCGTTCCTGGGCCTGGGCAGCCTTTGTTGCCTTGTATCCAAAACGGTTAATGAATTCTTCAAGATGAGCGATTTCCTGCTGCTGCTGATTGTAGGATGCAATAAGGGAATCAAGTTCCACCTTGCGTACTTCTTCATAGTGGCTGAAGTTTCCAGGATAACGCTTAAGGTCGCCTCCAAAGAGTTCGTAGACTTCGTTGATTGTGTGGTCAAGGAAGTAGCGGTCATGGGAAACAAGAAGGAATCCACCGTGAAAGTCCGAAAGGAATTTTTCAAGCCAGTTGCGGGCTTCAATATCAAGGTAGTTTGTAGGTTCGTCAAGGAGAAGAATGTCCGGTCCGCACATGAGGGCTTTGGCAAGGGCAATTCGCATCTGCCATCCGCCTGAAAATTCTTCGGTGCGTTTTGTAAAATCGCTTCGCTCAAAACCAAGACCGATGAGGACACTTTCTGCAAGAACTTCACGGCGGTACCAGCCGCTTTCTTCAAGCTTTGCAAGAAGCTCAGAATGCTCGACGGCAAGTTTTTCTGCATTTGCGGGATTTGATGCAAGCTGCTCCCCAAGTTCATCTGCCTTGCGCTGAATTTCATACCCCCACTCAAAGGCCTTGTCTGCTTCTTCCTTCAATGTGCAGCCGCTGTGAACAAGACCGCTCTGTGGAAGATATGCAATGCGGGCATCCTTCTGAGCCACACGCTCACCGCTGTCCGGTTCTACGAGGCCTGCCATGATTTTTATGAGGGTTGATTTTCCTGCACCATTGGCACCTGTAAGGGCAGCCTTTGTTCCAGTTGCAAGGTTAACCGAAACATCTTTTAAAATATCCCTGTCGCCGAAAGCAAGCGAAACTTTTGAAAACTGTATGAATGCCATATAAAAAACCTATTTCTGGAAGAAGAGAACCATTGAATTTGAAGGAAGGGAAACTGAACTTATGCTTCTTCCCGTCTTTGCATCATATCGTTTTGAAACATTTCCTGGTGTAAAGCGGATTCCGTTGTCTTCCTTCTTGTAGAAGAAGTTTACTTCCTTTTCTGTTCCGTCAAAGCGGAAGGTCAAAATTCCATCCCATGATGACTTAAGTTCAGCAGGCACAAAATACTTAAGTTCAACTTCGCCGTTTCCCTTTGCACCGGCGGGAATAACTGAAGGAACAAGTTTATTAAAGCCAGACCACACAAGCTGATTTCCGTCATTGAAAGAAATTTTTCCGTAGTTGCCGCTCTTGAAGTCTGGACCAGAAGAAGAAATTGCTTTGTATTCGTTCTGTCTGCGTACAATTTCTTCGGAAATATACTGTTCGGGATTTTTTTCACCAAGGGAAGTAAAGTTATAGGACTTAGGCATCCCCTTTTCATCAGTGTATTTTATGACAATAGATTTCTTGCTGCGGACAACAAGCTGAAGAGGTGTATTGTTAAAGTCATATTCCTTTTCATCTGTTTTTGTTACACCCGAGTAAGGGAATTCAATTTCGAAATCAGGAAGGACAAGGGATATCTTTCCTGTTGCATACCCCGTATTGAACCTGTAAGTACTGTTAAAGAAATCCAGGTCAATCTGTTTTTTAGAAATCATGGAACTGTAATATTCTGGATACCAGGCAGTATTGAGAACTTCTTCAATGAGTGTATCAACCTCTTCTTCTTCAATGCTTGCAACTGATGATTTTTCAGCAACAACCTCTGCCTTCATTTCAAATAGACGGAGATTGTAGCTGAAACACCAGCCTTCAGTTCCGTTGGAGGTAAGAACATGAAGCCATTCGCCTTCAAGAGGAACTCCACCTTTCTGAGGAGCAACACCCTTACCCTTATACATAGTTTTAACCGTTTCGTTTTTACGGAGACGATAAACCTGTTTTGAAGTATTCACCTTGTCTGCACGAATCGGAAGACCGTCAATGGCACTTTTTGCATACATGTTCTTGTATTCCGCATATTTTTCCGCGCGTTTAATTGCCTTTGATTTTTTTTCAGGGGACGAAAGCTGCCAAAGGGGAACTTCAATCTTTTCTTTTGTATCCGGAAGACCGATTACATATACTTTTGAAATGTTTGACTTGAGGTAAACAGGAACAACTGTACCGTCAGAAAGTTTGTGTTCATTGTCGTTCCAAAGAAGGACACCATAACCGATGATGCCAGAACATGAAGTCAAAAATATGGAAAGAAATGCAATAAAAAAAGAAGTAAATACCTTGTGCGAGTTTTTCATACCGCTAATGATACTAAAAAAAGGACTATCTTTCTAGGAGGACACTGAAAAAGGTGTGTCATTCCTGTGCTTGACTCGGGAATCCATTTGCGCAAATCCTTATGTTGCAAAGGAATAGATTATCGGGTCAAGACAATGACAATTTTCAGAATTTTTTCAGCGACCTTTCTTTTTAGACAATCCTTTTTCTGTTTGAAAATTAAACTTTAAATTCAGACAAAACATTTTAGTTGTCTGTACCGAAGATTCTGTCTCCTGCATCACCAAGACCCGGGCAAATGTAGGCATTTTCGTTGAGGCAGCGGTCAAGATGTCCGACATAAATCTTTACATCAGGATGTGCTGAAGAAAGTTTTTCAAGTCCTTCCGGAGCAGCAATGATGCACATAAATTTGATGTTCTTTCCGCCGCGTTTCTTGATCATTGAAATGGCATCGATTGCAGAACCGCCTGTTGCAAGCATCGGATCAACAACAATGATTGGACGCTGGTCAAGAAGGTCGGGCATCTTGCAGTAGTACTCTTCCGCCTGATGTGTTTCTTCATTGCGGGCAAGACCAATGTGTCCAACTTTTGCAGATGGAACAAGGTCAAGGATTCCGTTCATCATGCCAAGGCCTGCACGGATGATTGGAACAACCACCATCTTGCGTCCTGCAAGCATTGGTGTCCTGCACTTTTCGATAGGTGTCTTGATTTCTACATCTTCAACAGGAAGTTCACGAAGAGCCTCAAATCCCATGAGCATTGTGATTTCTTCTACAAGCTTGCGGAATTCGTTTGTACCGGTATTTTCATCACGAAGACGGGAAATCTTATGCTGAATGAGGGGATGGGTAAGGTAGAAAATGTTTTCGCTTTTCATTATTCAACATCCTTTTTGATTGAAGTTTCACCAGATTCTGAACGGGCTGGAAGAATTGCATTGAGGATGATTCCGACAAGGGAAGCAACTGCAAGACCTGAAAGTCCGATTGTAATCGAACCGCAGTGAATGTTGATTGCACCTGCTGCGCTGAACTTGATTCCGATTGAAAGAACAAGGATGAGGGCTGCGATGATTACATTGCGGCTTTCCTTGAAGTTAACCTGGCTTTCAACGATGTTGCGTACACCAACTGCAGAAATCATTCCGTAAAGAACGATGGAAATACCGCCTACAGTTGCGGCAGGCATACAGCTGATGAGGGCTGCAAACTTTGGAGAGAAAGAGAAAAGAATTGCAAAGCAGGCTGCAAGGCGGATTACACGAGGATCATAAACCTTTGAAAGTGTAAGGACGCCAGTATTTTCTCCGTATGTTGTATTTGCCGGTGCTCCGAAAATTGATGCGGCAAGAGTAGCAAGCCCGTCGCCAAGAAGTGTTCTGTGAAGGCCCGGGTCATCAAAGAAGTTCTTGTTTACAGTTGATGAAATTGCAGCGATGTCACCGATGTGTTCCATCATTGTTGCGATGGCAAGCGGCATGATTGTAATGATCGATGTAATGATGAGGGATGTATCAGGATTCTTGAAGATTGAAAAAACAGTGTCTTCTGCCTTTACAGGAAGTCCAATCCAGGAAGCATTTGCAACTGGACTGAAATCAACCTTTCCCATGAGTACGGCAACGATATAAGATGCAATTGCAGCAAGAAGAATCGGAAGGATCTTTACCATTCCCTTTCCCCAGATATTAAGGACAACGATTACAAGAATCGCAACGAGGGCGATGATCCAGTTTGTTGAACAGCTGTTTACTGCAGACTGTGAAAGTGTAAGACCGATCGAAACAATGATTGGACCTGTAACAACCGGAGGGAAGAATTTCATTACTTTCTTTACGCCAAACACTTTGATGAATCCTGCAAGAATGAAGTATAGGATTGCAGAACAAGCAACGCCAAGACATGCATAAGGAAGAAGTTCCTTTTCACCGTGTGGTGCTATTGCAAAATAACCTGCAAGGAAAGCAAAAGAAGAACCAAGGAATGCAGGAACCTTTCTCTTTGAAAAAAGGTGGAACAGAAGGGTTCCAAGACCTGCAAAAAGAAGTGTTGCCGAAACGCTTAATCCTGTAAGCTGTGGAACAAGAACAGTTGATCCGAACATTGCAAACATGTGCTGAACTCCGAGCACAAGTGTCTTTGGTGTACCGAGTTCACGGGCATCGTAAACCGGACCTGTAATTGTTGTTTTAGTCATAATTTAGCCTCTGAAATTCCATTATACAACAACTTTAACTTTTTGTTTATAAAAAAATCCCCTGGCATTACTGTCAGGGGATAGATTGCGATCTAGCTTATGACGATTCTATAAGGATTCGCAATTAGACTATTCTGAATCCTGAAGTGCGTCGTAACCACTTTCGCCGGTTCTGACCTTGATAACATCTGCGATGTCGTATACGAAGATTTTTCCGTCGCCGATATGACCTGTATACAAAGCCTTCTTTGCAGCTTCTACAACATCCTTTACAGGAACCTTTGCAACTACAATTTCGACCTTGATCTTTGGAAGGAGCTGGATGTCAACTGGAACACCGCGGTAGTATTCGCTTGCCCCCTTCTGCATACCACAACCCATTACATTTACAACTGTCATACCTGTTATGCCGATTGAGTTCATTGCAACCTTGAGTGTGTTGAACTTGTTCTGGCGTGTGATGATTACAACCTTGTGCAATGAGCTTTCTGTTGAACTTGGTGTTGTAGCTGGAGCAACAACTGGAACAGCCTGATCGATGCTGATACCTGCTTCTGCAGCTTCTGCCATTTCGTCAGCAGAGTACTGTGTCAAGAATCCTGCATAACCAGAATCAAGACCGTGTTCAAGCTTATCAAGACCTACGATTTCTTCTTCTGCTGTTACACGGAGTCCAAAGATCTTCCTGATGATGCTGAATGTGATGATGATCATTACAACTGTCCAAAGAACGATTGCAAGGATACCTGTGAACTGGATTCCAAGCAACTTGAATCCACCTCCGTAGAATACACCAGCCATCTGTTTGCCAGCTGCATCTGCGATTGAATATCCTGGAACTGCAGGGTTAGCAAAAAGACCTGTTGCTACTGTACCCCAGATACCGTTGAGACAGTGAACTGCTACGGCACCAACCGGGTCATCGATATGGAGCTTGTAGTCCATCATCCAAACACCGAATACAACAAGAATACCTGCAACGACACCGATGATACAAGCACCAGCTGCATCTGTTACATCACAAGGAGCCGTGATTGCAACAAGACCTGCAAGGGAAGCGTTAAGACACATGGAAACATCTGGCTTACCGAACTTGATCCAAGTAAAGATCATACATGTTACTGTTGCAATTGCAGGAGCAATTGTTGTTGTTACGAAGATTGATGCAAGCTGTGAAAGTGATGTTGCTGCAGCACCGTTGAATCCGTACCAACCCAACCAGAGGATGAATACACCGAGGGCACCGATTGGAATGTTGTGCCCAGGGAAAGCGTTAACGCCTGTGATCTTTCCGTTCTTTTTTACGAACTTTCCGATACGAGGTCCAACCATTTTTGCACCGATGAGGGCACAGATACCGCCTACCATGTGGATACATGCAGAACCTGCAAAGTCATGGAATCCAATTGATGCAAGGAATCCACCGCCCCATGTCCAGTGTGCTTCGATTGGGTAGATGATACCGGAAATGATTGCAGAGTATACACAGTAAGAAAGGAACTTTGTGCGTTCTGCCATTGCACCAGAAACGATTGTAGCTGTTGTTGCACAGAATACAAGGTTAAAGATGAATCCAGACCAGTCGAATGAAGCATAGTCTGTGAAAACCTGCCAGTTAGGCTTACCTAGGAATCCGAAAAGAGCATTTTCGCCAAGGAGAAAACCAAAACCAATAAGAATGAATGTAACAGTACCGATACAGAAGTCCATAAGGTTCTTCATGATAATGTTACCGGTATTCTTGGCACGTGTGAAACCTGTTTCAACCATTGCGAAACCACACTGCATCCAGAAAACAAGGGCTGCTCCAATAAGGAACCAAACACCCCAAAGATCGGAAGCTTTAGCAAACACTTCTTCCATTTTTATACCTCCAAAAAAAACGCGTGCCGGGGTCAAAAACATCTTCGGGGTTACATGAAGGTGTCTCCTAAACTCCGGCACGCCATTGTGCCAAAATAAGAGTTTTATACGGGGCTGTCCAATAAGTATGAGTCATTGCCGTGCTCGACACGGCAATCTCTTATATTGCAATTAAATGACACTTTTTGAACTTATTGGTCATCCCCAGCTTTTTTAATTACACGCGGAAGAGAAGATCTTCGTAACATGGGAAAGGTTTGTATCCTTCACCAAGGAGTGGTTCTATCTCATCGTATACTGCGCGTGCATCAGCCATTGCTGGAACAACTTTTTCTGCATAAGCCTTAGCCGATGCAAGGGAGTCTCCGCAAGACTTTGCTGCTTCGTGAACCTTTGCAAGTGCTTCCGATTTTTCAACAAGAGCATCTGTAAGGCTATCCAATGTAGCAAGCACTGAAGTTTCTGCCTTAGCCTTTGCACCTGGCACAACTGCCTTAAGGTCAATGACTGTCTTAGAAACATCAGACATGTATTTGTAAACTGCTGGAAGGATGTCCTTGTAGATCATTTCCTGCATTGTGTTTACTTCGATGTTAAGAAGCTGGCAGTACTTTTCGAGCTTGATGTCGTAGTGTGCTTCCATTTCTTCTCTTGTATAAACTCCCATTTCTGTAAAGAGTTTTACGTTCTTTTCATCAAGGTAGTGTTCAACTGCATCTGGAGTTGTCTTGAGTTCAAGAAGTCCGCGTTTCTTTGCCTCAACCTTCCAAGCTTCGTCGTAACCGTTTCCGTTAAATACGATTCTCCAGTGTGACTTAACTTCGCGAACAATAAGTTCGTTAAGTGATTTTTCAAAATCAGCAGACTTTTCAAGTTCATCAGCAAATGCCTTGAGAACATCCGCAACGATTGCATCCAAAGTTGTGTTTGGTGTTGCGATTGAAGCAGAGCTACCAGCTGAACGGAACTCAAACTTGTTGCCTGTGAAGGCGAAAGGTGATGTACGGTTGCGGTCTGTTGAATCCTTTGGAATTGGTGGAAGAACATCAGCACCGATTGTCATCTTTTCCTGCTTGTCTGCCTTGTATGGCTTTCCGTCCTTAAGAGCTTCAAGAACAGAGTAAAGTTCATCACCAAGGTAAACAGAAATGATTGCTGGAGGAGCTTCGTTTGCTCCAAGACGATGGTCGTTGCCAGCAGAAGCTACAGAGATACGGAGCAAGTCCTGGTTCTCGTCAACAGCCTTAAGGATTGCTGTAAGGAACAGAAGGAACTGTGCATTTGACTCTGGTGTCTTTCCTGGTTCAAGAAGGTTTTCACCAGAGTTTGTAGACATAGACCAGTTGTTGTGCTTACCAGATCCGTTCAAGCCTGCGAATGGTTTTTCGTGGAGAAGACATTCAAGGCCGTGGCGCTTTGCAACCTTCTTCATAACTTCCATTGTCAACTGGTTCTGGTCAACAGAAAGATTTGTTGTACTGAAGATTGGAGCCATTTCGTGCTGAGCTGGAGCAACTTCATTATGTTCTGTCTTTGAAAGGATACCGTACTTCCAGAGTGTATCGTTAAGGTCTTCCATGTACTTTACAATGCGTGGGTTGAGGGCTGCAAAGTACTGGTCATCCATTTCCTGTCCCTTTGAAGGCTTTGCACCAAAGAGTGTGCGGCCTGTCATGCGAAGATCCTTGCGCTGTGACCAAAGTTCATGATCAACGATAAAGTATTCCTGTTCTGGACCAACTGTTGTAGCAACATGGCTTACATCCTTTCCAAAGAGCTTGAGGATGCGTTTTGCCTGTGTATCAAGAGCTTCCATAGAGCGGAGCAATGGAGTCTTTTTGTCGAGAGCTTCACCTGTGTAAGAACAGAAAGCTGTAGGAATACAAAGTGTGTGTTCCTTGATGAATGGATAAGATGTTGGATCCCAAACTGTGTAACCGCGGGCTTCGAATGTTGCACGGTGTCCTCCAGATGGGAAAGAAGATGCATCAGGTTCACCCTTTACAAGTTCCTTTCCGGAGAATGACATGATTACTGTTCCATCATCCTGTGGGTTGATGAATGAGTCGTGCTTTTCAGCAGTAACACCAGTAAGTGGCTGGAACCAGTGTGTATAGTGTGTTGCACCCTTTTCGATTGCCCATTCTTTCATAGCGTGAGCAACAACATTTGCAACATCAAGCTGGAGAGGTTCTCCATTATCCAACGTCTTCTTAAGTGCTTTGAATGTTTCTTTAGGAAGACGATCTTTCATTGTCTTCTGGTTGAATACCATACTTCCGAATAATTCTGGAACGTTTGTCATTTATAACCCCCATTTAGGAAAATAAAAAAGGCGCCGCTGATCTCGTAAATCAACGGCGCCTTTGTCGTATGCTCATACTCTACAGTAAAGCAGAAATTGTTTCTTGTAATTTTCGGAACTAAACTGCCTTTATTCTGCAGCAGTTTAGAATGGCTCAACCACTGCAGTCAGTTCCGTTTTTTTAGATTTCAACTTCTCCCTGAAAGAGAACCTTTGTGTCACCTGTAAGGAATACATTCATACCGTCGTATGAAACTGTAAGCTTGCCGCCGCGAACAGTTACCGTAATGTCTTCATTGACCTTGCAGTAACCGTTAAGGATGGCAGCAACAACAGCAGCACATGCACCGGTACCACATGCTGGAGTTTCACCGTTTCCGCGTTCCCATGTACGCATCTTGAGTTCGTTTGGTCCTACAACACGAACGAATTCAGTATTGATTCTTTCCGGGAATACCTTGTTGTGTTCAAAGAGAGGTCCAATTGCCGGAACATCTACCTTGTCAACAAAGTCACAGAATACTACGGCATGAGGATTACCGATGTTAACGCAGGTAACCCCATATTTTGTTCCGTCTATCTCAAGTTCTTCGTTAACAACAGCATCAACATTGAGGGAATCAACCTTCCTTTCTTTAAGCGTTGTAGGAATAAGGCTGTTCTTGAATTCAATGTAACCCATGTTGACTGTAACAGTATCTGTCTTTCCTGCAAGTTTGTAGAGTTTGAGTCTCTTTACGCCAGCCTGAGTCTTAATGGTAATTTCTGCTGTAGTTTCTTCCTTGTTGTGGCGGTCAGCAATTCCAGAAATATTGTTGTCGTAAAGGTACTTTGAAACGCAGCGCATTGCGTTACCAGCTGTCTGACCTTCACTACCGTCCTGGTTGAAGAACCTCATGCTTGCATCAGCCTTGTCTGATTTACCAACAAGAACAAGGGAGTCTGCACCGATTCCTTCGCGCCTGTTGCAGAGGCGAACTGCAAGTCCACCAGGATTGTTGATGTACTGTTCGCGTGTATCGATGATGATGAAGTCGTTTCCTGTTGCAGACATCTTTGTAAACTTGATTGTCTGACGGCTTGTACGCAGCTTGTTGATGTCGATGAGCTCAACGTTTTCTGCACTGTACTTTGATTTGAGGCAGTTGGCAAGGGCGTTGGCTGTATCGATGGCTGTAAGACACGGAATGTCGCGTTCAACTGCATGGCGTCTCATTTTAACTGAGTCGGCACGAGGATCTCTACCCTTTGCAGAGGTTGAAATTACATAGTCGATTTTTCCAGAATCCATGACTGTAAGGAGATTATCCTTTGCGTTTTCATGAATCTTGTTTACAGTTTCAACTTCCATACCGAAGTCGCGCAAAGTTTCTGCATTGCCTTCCGTTGCATAGAGTTTAAATCCCATTTCGTAGAACTTTCTTGCAAGGGAAGGAAGCTCGTAGCGATCTGTCTTTCTTACGCTGAACAATACTCCGCCGGAACGCTTCATGTTGTATCCGGCACCGATGAGTCCCTTGAACAAAGCTTCTTCCATTGTAGAGGCAATTCCAAGAACTTCACCCGTTGACTTCATTTCAGGTCCAAGGTGAGTATCAACATCCATGAGCTTTTCAAAGCTGAATACAGGAACCTTGACCGCAAAGTAAGGCGGAATCTTGTAGAGGCCTGTTCCATATCCCATGTCCTTGATTTTTTCACCGAGCATTGCACGGACAGCAAGATCTACCATCGGAACATTTGTAACCTTTGAAATGTATGGAACAGTACGGCTTGAACGAGGATTTACTTCAATGATGAAAAGTTCATTGTTGTAGATGAGGTACTGGATGTTTACAAGTCCCTTTGTTCCAAGATCGAGGGCAAGTTCACGGGACTGGCGGATGATTTTTTCACGGATTACATCATTAAGGTTCCAGCTTGGGTAAACTGCAATTGAGTCACCAGAGTGGATACCTGTGCGTTCAATGTGTTCCATGATTCCAGGAATGAGAATGTCTTCACCGTCGCAGATGGCATCAACTTCAAGTTCCGTACCCATTTTGTACTGGTCGATGAGGATTGGATTTTCAATTCCCTGTGCAAGGATGATCTTCATGTATTCCTTGACATCATCATCATTGAAGGCGATGATCATGTTCTGTCCGCCGAGAACATAGCTTGGGCGGAGGAGTACAGGATAGCCAAGTTCCTTTGTTGCATTGAGGGCTTCTTCTTCCGTAAGAACTGTAAGTCCCTTAGGGCGCTTGATGTTAAGCTTTTCGCAAAGTTCGTCAAAGCGTTCGCGGTCTTCTGCAAGGTCAATTGCATCTGCACTTGTTCCAAGAATTCTGATTCCCTGGTCTGCAAGGAAGTTTGCAAGCTTGATTGCTGTTCCACCACCGAAGGCAACAACGACACCGACCGGTTTTTCTGTATTGATTACGCCCATTACATCTTCAGGAGTAAGAGGTTCAAAATAAAGTCTGTCTGAAGTATCAAAGTCTGTAGAAACTGTTTCAGGGTTGTTGTTGATTGTTACAACATCATAGCCAAGACGCTTCAAAGCCCATACGCACTGAACAGAAGCATAGTCGAATTCAATACCCTGACCGATACGGATAGGACCTGAACCGAGAACGATGATAGTTCCCTTTCCGGATGACGGCTTTGCGGAAAGATGTTCCTTTGCTTCGTTTTCTGCATCATAAGTTGCATAGAAGTATGGAGTTTCAGCATTGAACTCACCTGCGCAGGTATCAACCATCTTGAAGCTTGAAGGAAGATGTGCAAGCTTGCCTTCCTTAACAAGGGCAGCGGCTTTTTCTGCTTCTGCAAGATTTCCGCCTGAACCGATGATTTTCTTTCCGCTGATCTTTTCGATTACAGCATCAGGATATCCAAGGTTCTTTGCCTTTGCATAAAGTTCAACAGTAAGATCATCCTTTTCAAGATGATGTTCCATATTTGCAAGATTCTGAAGCTTGCAGAGGAACCACATGTCGATCTTTGTAATGCTATGGATTTCTTCAAGGGTAAGTATTCCGCGCTTGATTGCCTGGAAGATTGCAAAAATTCTCTGGTCTGTACAATGGGCAACGCGGGCCTTGATTGATTCATCATTTTCTTCTTCGAATACAGGAAGATTAAGTGACTTAACCCCAACTTCTGCTCCGCGGGCAGCCTTCATGATTGCCTGTTCAAAAGTCTGACCGATGGCCATAACTTCACCGGTTGCCTTCATCTGGGTTCCAAGATCGCGTTTTGCATAGACGAACTTTTCAAACGGGAACTTAGGCATCTTAACTACAACGTAATCGAGAACAGGTTCAAAACATGCCGCAGTTTTCTTTGTAACGTAGTTTGGAATTTCATCCAATGTATAACCGATGGCAATGAGGGCTGCTACCTTTGCAATCGGATAACCTGTTGCCTTTGAAGCAAGGGCTGATGAACGGCTTACACGAGGGTTAACTTCGATAACTGCATATTCAAAAGTATCAGGATTAAGGGCAAACTGACAGTTACAGCCGCCTTCCATTCCAAGTGACGAAATGATGTTGAGGGCAGCTGAACGGAGCATCTGGTATTCTTTGTCGCTCAAAGTTACTGCTGGAGCAATAACGATGGAATCCCCTGTATGAACACCGACAGGATCAAAGTTTTCCATTGAACAGACAGTGAGAACATTACCTGCACTGTCGCGCATAACTTCAAATTCAATTTCCTTCCAGCCTGAAATACATTTTTCTACGAGGATCTGATGGATTGGAGAACGATGGAGACCGTTGTGCGCAATCTCATCCATTTCTTCATCATTGTTAACGATACCGCCACCAGTACCACCGAGAGTAAAGGCCGGACGGATGATTGCAGGATAACCGATTACATTCTTTACGAAATCATAGGCGTCTTCATAAGTTGTAACAACCTTTGAAGGGATGCAAGGTTCACCGATGGCTTCCATTGTATCCTTGAACATCTGGCGGTCTTCTGCCTTGTCGATGGTTTCAGGCTTTGCACCAAGAAGCTTTACATTGTGCTTTTCAAGAAATCCTGACTTTGCAAGTTCCATTGAAAGGGTAAGACCAGTCTGTCCACCCAAAGTAGAAAGAAGGGAATCAGGTTTTTCCTTTTCGATAATTCTCTGAATTGTTTCAGGAATAAGTGGTTCAATGTAAATCTGATCGGCCATTGTGTGGTCGGTCATCAAAGTTGCAGGATTTGAATTTACAAGAACAACTTCAAGCCCCTGTTCCTTCAAAGCCTTGCAAGCCTGGCTACCTGCGTAGTCAAATTCTGCGGCCTGACCGATTATGATTGGTCCAGAACCGATTACCATTACTTTATGTATGTCTTTATTAAGTGGCATATTTATCTCCCTTAAGCTTCGTTAATCAGTTTTACAAAATCATCGAACAAAAAGCTTGTATCCAAAGGCCCCGCACAGGCTTCAGGATGGAACTGAACGCTGAAGGCAGGAGTGCTTGTATATCTTACACCTTCACAGGTATTGTCGTTTGTATTGATGAAGCTGAGTTCGGCACCTGCAGGCAACGTGTCATTCTTAACTGCGTAACCGTGGTTCTGAGTAGAAATGTAAACACGACCGGTTGAAAGCTGCTTTACAGGCTGGTTTGGTCCACGATGACCGTACTTTAGTTTTTCTGTATCTGCACCCATGGCAAGGGCAAGAAGCTGATGTCCAAGACAGATTCCGAAGATAGGAACTTTCTTTGCAACAAGTTTCTGAATTTCAGAAATGATCCTTGTATTTTCTTTTGGATCGCCAGGTCCGTTGCTGAGCATGACTCCGTCAGGATTTCTCCTGAGGATTTCTTCTGCTGTTGCAAGAGCGCTTACAGTTTCAACTTCAAGACCACGCTTGAGGAGTTCACGGCGAATGTTGGCCTTTGCACCAAAATCCCAGAGGACAACTTTCCTGCCATTACCATCCTTCATTGCTTCTGCCTGGTCGTAAATTTTTGTTCCGTCATTCTTAACAGGAACAAATCTGTATTCTGCTGATTCTGCAAATACTGTTGCGGCATCTTCTTCGATGGCACTGGCACTACCAGTTACGCTTTCAACAGCTTTTTCGATTTTATAGGATTTTATTTTTTCAAGGAGTTCTGACTTTTTTCCTTCATCCTTGAGGCTTGCAAGAATAGACTTTGCTTCTTCCCCTTCTCCACTTACGATCATTCCGTTCATGACACCGGATTCACGGAGAATCTTTGTAATGGCGCGGGTATCGATTCCCGCAAGACCGATGACATTCTGCTTCTTGAGCCAGTCTTCAAGCTTTCCACCGCAGCGGAAGTTTGAAGGTTCATCACATAAATCGCGAAGGATGTAACCCCTGACATGGCATCTGTCGCTTTCAAAATCTTTTTCTATTACACCGTAGTTTCCAATGAGAGGGAAAGTCTGTGTGACAATCTGACCGAAATAACTAGGATCTGTAAGAGTTTCAAGGTAACCGTTCATTCCGGTTGTAAAAACTGTTTCACCTGTAATAACCCCTTCTGCACCAAAGGCGGTTCCTTCAAAGATGCGACCGTTGGCAAGAATCAGATAAGCAGTATTTTTCAATTTGGTCCTCCAATAATGTTCGAAGAAATAATATACATTAAATCTGTTTTTCATTCATTTTCTTGAAGCAGAAATTGCACAATCCATCATCTGCACCAAGATTCATGGCACCTTCAAGACTCAAATAGCCAAGTGAATCGGCACCGATGATTCTAGCAATCTCCTCAAGGCTGTTGTTGCAGGCAATGAGGTTCTTGCAGTCTGGAACATCTGTTCCATAATAGCAAGGTGCTACGAAAGGAGGAGATGAAATCCTTACATGAACTTCTGTGGCGCCTGCATCCCTAACCAGCTGAACAATATGACCGCTTGTAGTTCCGCGGACAATTGAATCGTCGATAAGTATAACTCTTTTTCCCTTAACTGTAGTAGATATAGGGTTAAGCTTGATTTTAACCTTATTGGTTCTTTCTGTCTGTCCAGGGTTAATGAAAGTTCTTCCGATGTATTTATTTTTTACAAATCCAATTCCATAAGGAATTCCGCTTTCCTCTGAATAACCGATGGCTGCATCAAGACCGCTGTCAGGAACTCCTATTACAACATCTGCTGCAACAGGATGTTCCTTTGCAAGGGTGCGTCCTGCCTTTACACGGGATTCATGAACACTTACGCCGTCAATGACAGAATCTGGACGGGCAAAGTAAATGTATTCAAAAACACAGAGGGATTTCTTTTCCTTCTTGCAGTGAGTCTTGATTGATTTGATTCCGTCTTCACTGAAAACAAGGATTTCCCCAGGTTCGATATCGCGGACAAAATCAGCGCCAACAACATCAAGGGCACAGGTTTCGGATGCAATTACATATTGGCCGTCGTCAAGTTTTCCATAGCACAAAGGCCTGTATCCCTTTGGATCACGGGCGGCAACAAGTTTATCACCTGTCATGATAACAAGGGAATAGGCACCTTCGATTTTAAGCATTGTAGAGCTGATGGCACTTTCAATGTTTGCGCAAGTCAGGCGTTCCTTTGTAATAAGGTATGCAATGGTTTCAGTATCGCTGGTTGAATGGAAAATTGACCCCTGAAGTTCAAGCTGCTGTCGGAGTTCGCGGGAGTTGGTAAGGTTTCCGTTATGGGCAACGGCAAGATTTCCGTTAAGACGGTGAACTTCAATAGGCTGAACATTGGCGTGAATGTTTGCACCGGTTGTTCCGTAGCGAACATGCCCCACAGCCATAGTTCCTTCACCCAAGGATGCAAGGCTCTCTTTCGTAAAGACATCTGAAACAAGGCCCAGATCCTTGCAGGAAGAAAACTCCCCTTCGTTGTTTACGACAATGCCGCAGGATTCCTGTCCGCGATGTTGAAGTGAAAAAAGTCCAAGGTAAACCTTTGATGCAAGTTCAGTTTTCTTGCTGGACCAGATGCCGAACACCCCGCATTCTTCGTGCAATTTGTTTTCTTCGAACATTTATTTAGCCCCCAAGCTTGCCTTTATGAGGCCTGTGAAAAGTGGATGAGGTCTGTTTGGACGGCTCTTGAATTCCGGATGAAACTGAACGCCAACATAGAAATCGTTTTCTGCAATTTCAACAGTTTCTACTATATAATTGTCAGGACTTGTACCGCTGATGGTAAGGCCTGCATTTTCCAAAGTCTCGCGGAAGTCATTGTTGAACTCGTAGCGGTGGCGGTGCCTTTCGCTGATTTTTTCTGCTCCGTAGCATTCAGCCATTTTTGTGCCGGCCTTGATTTTGCATGGATAAGCACCGAGACGCAAAGTTCCGCCCTTTGCAACCCTATCGTTCTGATCAGGCAAGAAGTCGATTACCTTGTACTGGTTGTCTGCATCAAATTCGCCGCTGTTTGCATTTTTAAGTCCTGCAACAAAACGGGCAAAACTGATTACGGCAATCTGCATGCCGAGACAGATTCCAAGATATGGTACATTGTTCTTGCGGCAGTAGTTTGCAGTAAGAATCATTCCTTCAATTCCGCGTTCACCGAAACCACCAGGAACAATTACACCGTCAAGACCAGAAAGAACTTCTATGATTGTAGAATCATTTATTGTTTCACTGTCGATCCACCTGATGCTTACTTCTGCACCGAGTCCATAGCCTGCATGTCGCAAAGCTTCTGCAACTGAAAGATATGCATCGTGGAGCTGAACATATTTTCCAACAAGACCGATGGTAACTTTCTTATTGAGGTTGTGGATTTTGTCCAGCATTGCACTCCATTCAGAGATGTCTGCTTCTGGACTTGTAATTCCAAGGAGACGGCAAACGGTATCACTCATGTGCTGCTTTTTAAGCATGACCGGAACTTCGTAAAGGCTAGGAAGAGTAAGGTTTTCTATTACGCAGTCTTCAGCAACATTACAGAACATGGCAACCTTTCTGAAGATTGCAGGTTCAAGTTTTTCATCACAGCGGAGAACGATGATATCAGGCTTGATGCCCATACCCTGAAGTTCTTTTACGCTGTGCTGGGTTGGCTTTGTCTTGTGTTCGTCTGAACCGCTCAAGAATGGAAGAAGAGTTACATGAATGTAGATTGCATTTTCGCGCCCAACTTCAAGACCTACCTGACGGATAGCCTCGATGAAAGGCTGGCTTTCAATGTCGCCGGTTGTTCCGCCGACTTCTGTTATTACCACATCAGCATCTGACTGCTTGCCGACATTGTAAATGAATTCCTTGATTTCGTTTGTGATGTGCGGAATTACCTGAACAGTTTCTCCAAGGTATTCACCGCGGCGTTCCTTGTTAAGTACATTCCAGTAAACTTTTCCTGAAGTGAGGTTTGAATATTTGTTAAGGTCTTCATCGATGAATCTTTCATAGTGTCCAAGGTCAAGGTCAGTTTCTGCACCGTCTTCAGTAACATAAACTTCACCGTGCTGATATGGACTCATTGTACCCGGATCAACATTGATGTATGGATCCAGTTTCTGGGATGCTACTTTTAATCCTCTGGATTTTAATAGACGACCAAGACTTGCAGCTGTAATTCCCTTGCCGAGACCAGAAACTACACCGCCCGTAACGAAAATGTACTTTGTATTTTTCATATAACCCCACAAAAAGAGAGGCCGCAGACAAAATCTCCTATGGCATTCATAAAGAAATTCTGTTTGCGACCTCATTGTCGTATACGGGATCGTATCCTATCACTTTCATCAATTTTTTTGAATGAATTTGAAGGACACAATTCCGATTTTTACAACGGTATTTAGACTAGAGATTTGTATAGCCCATAAGGAACCTGTCGATTTCCCTTGCGCATTCACGGCCTTCTGCAATGGCCCATACAACCAGTGACTGACCGCGCCTCATGTCTCCACAGGCAAAAACCTTGTCCACGCTTGTTCTGTATTTTCCTTCGTCAGCAGCTACAGTTCCGCGCTGTGTCATTTCAGTTCCGAAAGCCTTTGCGGTGTATTCTTCTGCTCCAAGGAATCCTGCAGCTACAAGAATCAAGTCGGCCTTGAGTTCCTTTTCAGAGCCTTCGATTTCACAGAGTTTTCTCTGACCGTCAACATTCTTGAATTCAACCTGAACAGTTTTTACGCCTGTTACATGACCGTCCTTCTGATAGATTTCCTTGATTGTTGTCTTGTATACACGAGGATCTTCTCCCTGTGTTGCAATTACTTCCATCTGGCCGTAGTCTGTTTTGAGAACCTTAGGCCACTGGGGCCATGGATTGTTTTCAGCACGCTCTACAGGAGGCTTTGGCATCATTTCAAGAGCAACAACATTTGCTGCCGCCAGACGAACACAAGTACCTGTACAGTCATTGCCAGTATCACCGCCACCAACGATGATTACATGCTTGTCTCTTGGATCCATGTCGCCAAGAGAGAATGGTTGTGCACCCTTTACTACTTCCTTTGTTACGGCTGTAAGGAAATCAACGGCAGGATAAATTCCCATTGAATCTTCGCCTGCAACATTGAGCTTGCGAGCCTTCTTTGCACCGCAGCAGAGAGCAACGGCATCAAATTCCTTAAGGAGTTCGTCAGCCTTTTTGTCTACGCCAACATTTACATTTACAACGAATTCAACGCCTTCAGCCTTCATAAGGTCAACGCGGCGGTCAATGATTTTCTTATCAAGTTTCATGTTTGGAATTCCGTACATAAGAAGTCCACCAACATGGCCTTCGCGTTCAAAAACAGTAACGCAATGTCCGCGGCGGTTCAACAAATCTGCAACAGCAAGACCTGCAGGACCTGAACCTACGACTGCAATTTTCTTTCCGCTTCTTACTTTTGGAACCTGTGGCTTCATGTAGCCTGATTCAAAAGCCTTTTCAATAATATAAAGCTCGTTGTCGTGAATTGTCACAGGATCCTTGATATCCTTTCCGTTGCTGTAATCCTTTTCCATGCTGATGCAGTTACATGCCTTTTCGCAGAGGGCTGGACAAACACGACCTGTGAACTCTGGGAAACTAGAAGTCTTCAAGAGTCTCCATGCAGCCATATCGTACTGTCCCTTGTAAAGTGCATCATTCCATTCAGGAATAAAGTTGTGGAGAGGACATCCTGTTACCATACCAGCAAGCTTGATTGCACTCTGGCACATTGGCACACCACAGTTCATGCAGCGGCTTGCCTGCTTACGGCGGTCTTCATCGTTAAGAAGAACATGCATTTCTTCAAAGTTCTTGAGACGGATTTTTGGATCAATCCAGTCGTTTTCGATTCTTGTATATTTAATAAATCCGTTAGACATTCCCATATTAATCTCCAGTTCACTATTACTAATTCATAATTCATAATTCACAATTCATAATTCATAATTCATAATTCACAATTCACAATTCTGAATTACTGATTTCTATCTATGAATTGCAAAACACGCTCATGCTGTAAATTTCTTGAAAGCATTCAAAACTGCATCATCATGCTCAACACCGTTAGATTCTTCTTCAGCAATCAACTTAAGCATTTTAGCGTAGTCATTAGGAATAATTTTCTTAAAGCTCTTAAGACTATTATCCCAGTCAGAAAGGATTTCCTTACCTCTTGCACTGCCGGTTTCAGCAACATGTTTTTCAATAAGGGATTTTACAACATCTATATCATGGCTTTCAGAAAGCTCGCTCATTGTTACAAGTTCACCGTTAAGGCGCTGGTAAAGATCGTGGTTTTCATCAAGAACATAAGCAACACCACCTGACATACCTGCAGCGAGGTTGCGTCCTGTTGAACCCAGAATTACAGCAGTTCCACCCGTCATATATTCAAGACCGTGATCACCACATCCTTCAGCAACAACAGTAGCTCCAGAGTTTCTTACGCAGAATCTTTCACCGGCAATACCATTGATAAATGCCTTTCCGCTTGTAGCACCAAAACAACAAACATTTCCTACAATAATATTTTCTTCTGCTTTGTATGCTGCATCCTTTGGAACAGATACAACAATCTTTCCACCGGACAATCCTTTACCAAGACCGTCATTTGCATCACCTGAAAGACGCATTGTAAGTCCCTTTGGAATGAATGCACCAAAACTCTGTCCACCGCCACCGATTGCATTTACTACGAAGCTGTCTTCTTCAAGAGAGTTTCCAAATGCCTTCTGAATCTCAGACCCAAGAATCGTTCCTACAGTTCTGTCTGTTGAAGAAACATTTATGTCAAATGAACCCTTCCTAGATTTTGAAGCCTTTGCAAATGCAGGAAGCAAAATCTTTTCATCAACAGTTTTTTCAAGTTCAAAGTTGAATACGTTTGCAGGAACAAAATGGCTTGCATCTGTTTCTTCTTCGTTCTTTGCAAGGATGCGGCTCATGTCTACAAGGTTTGCCCTTTCGAAGGCACCCTTTTCCTTGATTCCAAGAAGTTCGCTGTGGCCGCACATTTCCTCTACGCTGTGGAAACCAAGCTTTGCCATGATTTCGCGCAGTTCCTGTGCAATGAACCTCATGAAGTTTTCTACATATTCAGGCTTACCGGTAAATCTCTTGCGGAGTTCTGAGTTCTGAGTTGCAACACCAAATGGACATGTATCAAGATTACATACGCGCATCATTGCACAACCCATTGTAATGAGAGGAGCTGTTGCAAAGCCAAATTCTTCTGCACCAAGGAGGCATGCAATGGCAACATCACGTCCGCTCATAAGCTTACCGTCTGTTTCGATTACAACGCGTGAACGAAGTCCGTTCTGAATGAGTGTCTGATGTGTTTCTGCAAGACCAAGTTCCCATGGAAGACCTGCGTGATGGATTGAGCTCAATGGAGCAGCACCTGTTCCGCCGTCGTGACCTGAGATGAGGATAACCTGGGCACCAGCCTTTGCAACACCGGCAGCAATTGTACCTACACCTGCTTCTGAAACAAGCTTTACGGAAATGCGTGCGGCCCTGTTTGCATTCTTAAGGTCGTAGATAAGCTGTGCAAGATCTTCGATAGAATAAATGTCGTGGTGTGGTGGTGGCGAAATAAGGCTTACACCTGGAGTTGCATAGCGGGTCTTTGCAATCCATGGGTAAACTTTCTTTCCAGGAAGATGTCCACCTTCACCAGGCTTAGCCCCCTGAGCCATCTTGATCTGAATTTCCTTTGCACTCAAAAGATATTCTTCTGTTACACCAAATCGTCCTGAAGCAACCTGTTTGATTGCTGAGTTTTTGTCAGTTCCAAGCCGCTCCGGTTTTTCACCGCCTTCACCAGAGTTTGATTTTCCGTGGAGATGGTTCATTGCTAAAGCC
>JAHAZL010000054.1 GCA_018384055.1 Treponema sp. | reverse complement strand
TTCTCTATCCAAATGACAACGGCCCAATGGGCAAGGAACTCCGTCTCCGCCAGCAGTACTTCTTCTCAAGTGCTTCCCTTCAGGACCTTGTTCACCACTATGTAAATACTGTTGGAACTGACTTCTCTAAGTTCCACGAGTACCACGTAATACAGCTCAACGACACTCATCCAGTAGTTGCTATTCCTGAACTCATGCGAATTCTCCTTGATGAATACAATGTAGGCTGGGATGATGCTTGGAATGTTGTTACAAAGACATTCGCATACACAAACCACACAATTCTTGCTGAAGCTCTTGAAAAGTGGCCTATCGATGTATTCCAGAGACTTCTTCCTCGTGTTTACCAGATCATCGAAGAAATCAACCGCCGCCTCGTTATCGAACTCCGCCAGAAGTTCCCTGAGGACTACTACAACCAGAACCACATGGCAATCATCCATGACGGAAAGGTTTACATGGCATGGCTCGCAATCCACGCTGGTTTCTCTGTAAACGGTGTTGCTGCCCTCCATACAGAACTCCTCAAGACACAGGAACTCAAGAACTGGTACGCATTGTATCCGGAAAAATTCAACAACAAGACAAACGGTGTTACACAGCGACGCTGGCTCCTTTCTTCAAATCCAGAACTTGCAGAATTCATCACAAAGAGAATCGGTCACGGATGGGAAAAGGAACTTTCACTCCTCAAGGGTCTCGAAAAGTATGTTGACGATGAAGCTTCAATCAACGAACTCATTGCAATCAAGAGGCACAACAAGGAAAAGCTTGCCGAATACCTCAAGCACACACAGAACGAATTCCTTGATCCGGAAAGCATCTTTGACACACAGGTCAAGCGCCTTCACGAATACAAGAGACAGCTTCTCAACGTGCTCCACATCATGTATGAATACAACAGAATCGTTGAAGATCCAAACTACAACCCTCCTGCACACACATACATCTTTGGTGCAAAGGCAGCTTCCGGTTACCGCCGCGCAAAGGCTATCATCAAGTTGATCAATGCAGTTGCAGACCGCGTTAACAACGACCGTCGTGTCCGCGGCAAGCTCCGTGTAGTATTCGTAGAAAACTACCGCGTATCAGTTGCAGAAAAGATTATTCCTGCATCTGACGTTTCAGAACAGATTTCTACTGCAGGTTACGAAGCATCCGGTACTTCAAACATGAAGTTCATGATGAACGGTGCCCTTACAATCGGTACACTCGACGGTGCAAACATTGAAATCGTAGAAGAAGCTGGAGAAGAAAACGCATTCATCTTCGGTCTTAAGGCTGATGAAATCATCAAGATGAAGAGCGAACATTCTTACAATCCGCAGAAGTATCTTGACCGCAACCCACAGCTTGCAAAGGTTGTTAACCAGCTTGTTGACGGAACATATGATCCAAGCGGAATGCTCTTCAAGGAAATCCATGACTCAATCGTCTATGGTGTTGAAGGACAGCCTGCCGATGTATTCTTCCTCCTTGCAGACTTTGATTCTTACTGCCAGGCTCAGGAAAAGATTGCCAAGGAATATGCAGACCAGAAGACATGGGCCCGCAAGTGCCTCATGAACATTGCAAATTCCGGCAAGTTCTCTTCTGACCGCACAATCGAAGATTATGTAAAGGACATCTGGAAGCTCAAGAAGGTTACTGTAAAGTAATTGAAGAATGGCCATCCCGAACTATTTTCGGAATCCTAAAATAAAAAAGGACTGTCGTGAAACTACGGCAGTCCTCTTTTCGTTTTTTGGAAATATAAAGTTATTTCTTCATGTTGTTTTCAACAAAATCCGCTGCGGCCTTTGCCATTGCCCTGTATGCATCCTTGCTTGGGTGCAGATGGTCTCCGCTGTCAAAGCCTTCAGCAAATTTTTCTGGCATTGCGGCATCGCGTACAGCTTTGTCAAAATCAATGCATCCGTCAAAGCCCTTGCTTGTCCTGAGCCATTCGTTGAATTCATTTCTAAGGTCGTCGCGGAATTTTTCGTATGTCCTCCAGCCGTAAATTGGGAGAAGGGTGCCGCTGTATGCCTTAAGTCCATTCCTTTTACAGTGTTCCAGATACAGCATTTCAACACCGCCTTTCAGGTCGTCAAAGGTAGGCATGTCTGTCATTGGACGGAACTTATTTACTTCAACACCAACGGGGTGGATGATGTCGTTGATTCCGTGCTGAATGATCACCGCTTCAAGGCCCGCAATGTTCGTTTCTATTGGAAATCTTGTTTCGCCTTTGAGACCATAAGCCTGATATGTGATGCAGTCGTACTGGCGCAGAATTCTTGTTCCGCATACGGCACGGCGGATTACTGCAATGTCTTTTATTCCCCGCTGATCAAGTTCCTTCTGAAGATAGTCAGGCCAGTCCTGAGCCGTAATGGAATCTCCGTAACAGCAAAGGGCCCTGTTTTTTTCTTCCGTTAAAATATCTACTGTGTTAAGGAAGTAATACCAGGAAGTAGGGCGGCAAAAGTCCTCTGGAAATTCCTCTGCCTCTGCAAAGTTGCCGTAAGCATAAGTTCCGCCAGAAAGTGGGCCCGTAACAAGGGTACCGGCATTCATCTGTGTGCATTCTTTCAGGTAGAAAGAAATGTTGACTGTCTGTCCTGCCTTTGCATCAAAATCTATTTCGTCGGTGGTAATCTCCTTGCCCGCTGGAATTGTAATAGGGGTCTGTCCCCTCTGTTTGAGTTGTACATTGTCAGCAAATGCCTTTTCAATTTTTACATCTTCTGTTCCCGTAAGGTTAGAAAAGCGCACCCTTATTTTGCTGCCGTCAAAGCACAGCCTGATAGGATATCGGATTGTAAGGTCTTTTGCATAAACTGCTTCGCGCCTGTCTGATATGGAAGTTGCAGTTCCCCATGTGGAAACCCATTTTGTATATCTGCCCATTAAAATGACTCCCTATTTTTTCCGTCAGTATACATGAAAGAAAATCAACTTTCAATTTTCTTCCATAATTATTTGAAATCTGCTAGAATCTGTCCATGCTTTCGAAATATCTCATAGTATTTTTTATTTCCATGGTTCCCCTTGTTGAACTCCGTGGTGCAATTCCCGTGTCTCAGGGATTTGACCTTCCCATAATTCGTTCCTATATTATTTGCATAGTAGGAAACATGCTTCCAGTTCCCGTCATCTATCTTTTTGCAAGAAAATTTCTTGAATGGGGGCAGGACAAGAAGTTTATCGGCGGAATCTGTTCTTTCTTCCTTGTAAAAGGACAGAAGGCAGGGGAAAAGCTTGAAGCAAAGGCTGGCAAAGGTCTTTTTGTGGCTCTTTTCCTCTTTGTAGGCATTCCTTTGCCTGGAACAGGGGCCTGGACCGGAACTTTGGCTGCCAGTTTGCTGGACATGAAGTTCAGGGATACTGTCATTGCAGTTATGGCAGGCGTTTTGTTTGCAGGGCTCATAATGATGGCACTCAGCATGGGTGTTTTCTCTTTTGCAGGTTGAATTTAACAGGATTTTGAAAATTGTCCGCAAGGGGATGCCATTCCGTACGGCTTTTGCAGGTTGAATTTAACAGGATTTTGAAAATATAACAAAAAATTTATCAGAATTTGTTGACGATTTAGCATTATTTTTTTATTTTCTATATATAGCATAAGATTAGGAAGTTAAGATGTCTAAGGAAGAAATGAAAGATCAGGAAGCCGAAAAAGCTCCTGAAACACAGAACGAAGCCACAGAATCACAGGCAGCAGAAGAAAATCAGGCTGAAAAGGCTGAATCCGAAGAAACTGCAGAAAAGGAACTTACTCCTGAAGAAAAGATAGCAGCTCTTGAAGCGGAAAATGCTCAGCTTAAAGAAGAAGTTCTCCGCCGTGTAGCAGACTTTGAAAACTACAGAAAGCGTGCCATCCAGGAAAAGCAGGATGCATTCGATTATGCAAATACAAGCCTTCTCAAGGATCTCCTTGAGAGCCTTGACAATTTTGACCGCACTGTGGAAGCGGCTGCAACAGCTACAGATCCAAAGGCTATTGCCGACGGTGTTTCAATGATCAGCAAAGGGCTTATCAGCATGCTTGAAAACAAGTACAGCCTTGTTTCTTACGGGGCAGCAGGTGAACCCTTTGATCCTGATATCCACGAAGCAATAGGAAAGGCTGACGAGGATGTGGCAGAACCAACACTCAAGGCTGTTTACCTCAAGGGGTACAAGCTTAAGGATCGTGTTATCCGCCACGCTAAAGTAATGGTATCAATGCCAAAGGATAATGCATAATTATCTATTGCATGATTTTTAATTTATAAGGAAAATATATAATGAAATAATTTGTAATTCATACGGCTTGAACACTGAACATTATGAATTGTGAATTATGAATTGGAGGAATAAGATGGGAAAGATTATCGGTATTGACTTAGGTACAACAAACTCATGTGTAGCAGTTATGGAAGGCGGAAAGCCAGTTGTTATCCAGAACTCTGAAGGTGGACGCACAACTCCATCTATCGTTGGTTTTACTGCAAAGGGTGACAGGATCGTAGGTCTCCCTGCTAAGAACCAGATGGTTACAAACCCAAAGAACACAATTTACTCAATCAAGCGTTTCATCGGTCATCGTTACGGTGAACTTACAGGCGAAGCAAAGCTTGTTCCATATACAGTAAAGGATCACGGCGAAGATGTTCGCGTTGAAGTTATGGAAAACGGCGTTGCAAAGGAATACTCTCCACAGGAAATCTCTGCCTTCACACTCCAGAAGATGAAGAAGACCGCAGAAGACTACCTCGGTGAAGCAGTTACAGAAGCTGTCATCACAGTTCCTGCTTACTTCAACGATGCACAGCGCCAGGCAACAAAGGATGCCGGTAAGATTGCAGGTCTTGATGTAAAGCGCATCATCAACGAACCAACAGCAGCTTCCCTTGCTTTCGGTTTTGACAAGGAACAGAAGCAGGACAAGACAATTGCAGTATACGACCTTGGTGGCGGTACATTCGATATTTCCATCCTCGAACTCGGTGACGGTGTTTTCGAAGTAAAGGCTACAAACGGTGATACGCACCTTGGTGGCGATGACTGGGACCGTGCAATCGTTAACTGGCTCATCAGCGAATTCAAGAACGATACTGGTATTGACCTTTCAAACGACTCAATGGCTCTCCAGCGTCTCCGTGAAGCTGCTGAAAATGCAAAGATCAGCCTTTCAAACCAGGCTACTGCAGACATCAACCTTCCATTCATCACAGCTGACGCAACAGGCCCAAAACACCTCCAGAAGTCACTTTCACGCGCTCAGTTCGAACAGATGACAGACTCGCTATTTGAAAGAACTCGCGAACCATGTATGAAGGCAATGAAGGATGCTGAAATCACTCCTGACAAGATTGACGAAGTTATCCTTGTCGGTGGTTCTTCTCGTATGCCAAAGGTTCAGGAAATTGTAAAGAGCATCTTCGGAAAGGAAGGTAGCCGCGCTGTTAACCCAGACGAAGCAGTTGCAATCGGTGCAGCAATCCAGGGTGGTATCCTTGCCGGTGATGTCAAGGATGTTCTCCTCCTTGATGTTACACCACTTTCACTTGGTATCGAAACTCTCGGTGGTGTTTGTACAAAGCTCATTCCTGCAAATACAACAATTCCTACAAAGAAGAGCCAGATCTTCTCTACGGCAACTGACGGTCAGACAGCAGTTACAATCCACGTTCTTCAGGGTGAACGCGAAATGGCTGCAGACAACCGTACACTCGGAAACTTCAACCTTGAAGGAATTCCTTCAGCACCACGCGGTGTACCACAGATTGAAGTTACATTCGACATCGACTCCAACGGTATCGTTCATGTTTCTGCAAAGGACCTTGGAACTGGAAAGGAACAGCACATCCAGATTACATCTTCCAGCGGTTTGAGCGAAGAAGAAATCGAACGCATGAAGAAGGATGCAGAAGCAAACGCAGAAGCAGACAAGAAGAAGCGTGAAGGAATCGATGCAAAGAACGAAGCTGACGGCCTCGTATTTGCAACAGAAAAGTCCCTTAAGGAAATCGGCGACAAGATCAGTGCAGATGACAAGTCTAAGATTGAAGCTGCCCTTAACGAACTTAAGGAAGCCCTTAAGAGCGACAATGTTGAAAACATCAAGGCAAAGGCAGAAGCCCTCAAGCAGGCATCTTACAAGATGGCAGAAGAACTCTACAAGGCACAGGCTGCTCAGCAGGGTGCCGCAGGTGCTCAGGGTGCAGGTCCTGACATGGGAGCTGGTGCTGGTCCTAACCCAGGAGCTAACGCAGGTTCTGGCTTCAAGGGTGCTTCAAGTGCAGACGATGTTGAATACGAAGTAAAGAATTAATGCAACTGCGGTTTTTCTTGCGAAAGGCCGCATGTCATTTCTTTTCGCAGGACCTGAAAGAGTGGACGCTTTTTCAGGTTTTGTGATTTATGGAAAAAACGATGGCAAACAAACGCGATTATTATGAAGTGCTCGGTGTAGACAAGGGTGCTGATAAAGATACAATCAAGAAGGCTTACCGCAAGGTAGCGATGAAGTATCATCCGGACCGCAATCCTGGTAACAAGGAAGCTGAGGAAAAATTCAAGGAAGCTACGGAAGCCTACGAAGTTCTCAGCGACGACCAGAAAAAGTCTGTTTATGACCAGTACGGTTTTGCAGGCCTTGATGGAATGGGTGGGGCAGGTGCCGGAGGTTATTCCCATGCTTTCCACGATTTCAGCGATATTTTCGGTGGAATGGGTGGCGGAGGTTTCAGCGACATATTTGAAAACCTCTTTGGAGGCGGTGGATTCGGCGGTTTCGGTGGGGGAAGACATTCAAGAACCAACAACGATGGGGCAAGCCTTCGCTATGACCTTCACATTGACTTTAAGGAAGCTGTTTACGGCTGCAAGAAAGACATTTCCTACAATCGCGACGAACAGTGTCCTGAATGCAAGGGGACTGGCGGTGCTGCTGGTGCTTCAAGAAAAACTTGTCCAACCTGTAAAGGACGCGGTCAGGTAGGCAGGTCTCAGGGCTTCTTTGTAGTTCAGCAGACTTGTTCAAATTGCCGTGGCTCAGGTACAGTAATTGAAAATCCCTGCCATTCTTGCCGTGGAACTGGCGTTTATTCAAAGCATACAACCCTCAATGTCAAAATACCTTGCGGTGTAGACATGGGTAAGGAACTTTGCATCCACGGTATGGGTAATGCCGGAACAAACGGTGGAAATCCAGGTGACCTTCATATCGTAATCAATGTGCGTTCAGACAGATTCTTTGAACGCGAGGACCACGACCTTTACTGTGCAGTGCCAATCAGCATTTCACAGGCAGTTCTCGGTGCCAGTGTTGAAATCGAAAATCTTGACGGAAAGAAGATTACTATCAAGGTTCCTGCAGGCATCCAGCACGGAAAGTTCCTCCGCGTAAAGGGCGAAGGAGTTCCTTATGACGGATCAAGCAGAAAGGGGGACCTTCTCGTAAAGATAATGGTTCAGATTCCTTCAAAGCTTAGCCGCCAGCAGGCTGCTGCGATGGAAGAATTCCAGAAGGTGGAAAAGCCGGAAACTTCGCCAGAATTGCTTTCACGTGAATCACTTTTCTAATTTTACTTATACATAGTTATAGTACTGCCGTTCAATTTTCCCTGGATGGCAGTTTTTTTTTACTTTTTTTCTCTATTTTCTAAAATTTGTGATATAATGGAAAAGGATTATTGTCAACTTACGAGGTTTATTCATGTATAAGACAAAAAAACGTATTGTAAAGACCCTTAAGGCAATCGTTCTTCTTGCTCTGATTGCAGCTCTTATTGTTGTTCTTACACCATATGTAAATGATAGGAGGTTGAGTGCAAACTTGTTCAGGTTTGCTACTGCCTGTATTGTTTTTACGGTTGTTTCCGTTGTTTTGAAAAAACTCCAAAGTAACATTCTTTTCTTCATCAGAAGAAAAGAACTCTTTACAAAAGAAACCGGCATCCTTAATCAGTTCATCGACAGAATGCGCTTTTGCTATTCCCTTGATGATTTTTACGAAGCTATCGGTTCTGTTCTTGAAATGAAGGGAGACTGTTCTGTTCTCCTTGTTGACCGTGAAAAGAACTATGTTCTTTACAATAGCCCGGACCGTCTTTCATGTTCATCTCAGACAATGAGAACCCTTGAACTCAACTATCCTGCAGATTGGCGCGACGGATACTGCTTCATTGGTGATGAGCTCGGCATCGTTACAAAATATTCCCAATCCCGCGGTTTCATTCTTTCAAAGAACAAGATTCATCTTTATGTGTTCTGCCGCTATACAAGACTTATCGATCTTGAAATCTACAAAACCCTCATAGAAGAATTCGAACGTTTCCTTGAAAGATCAAAGACAATTTCCGACCTTTCTGAAATTGCTTCCCTTTCCCGCGAATGGAAACAGCTTGCTGATACACAGCAGTCCTTCCTTCCGCTGAACATGCCAAAAATCGACAAGCTTTCCATTGCTGCATATTACCGTCCTTTGGTTAACGTTTCAGGTGACTATTATTCGGTTCTTCCTATTTCGCCTACAAAGACGCTTCTCATGCTTGGTGACGTTTCAGGTAAAGGTCTTGCCGCTGCCCTCGTCATGGGTCTCGTAATGAACACTGCAAAAATCCTTGAAGACAAGGAAGATCTTCCCGGCATGATCATGGCAATCCATAAGGCCATTAAGGGAATGAAACTTCAGGACAAATATACAGTTCTTTTCCTTGGTGTCGTTGATACGGAAAAAATGGTCATTCGGTATGTAAATGCTTCCATGTCCGATCCTTTGATCATTACAAATTCTCCTAGCGGATACAGGATCAAGCCTTTGACTTCAAACTGTTCTCTTGTCGGTATCATCGATATCGATGAAGTAGAAGTTGCTGAACAGCGTCTTTTCCGAGATGACGTTATCCTTATGGCTTCCGACGGTGTCTCTGAAGTCATGAATGACGAAGGCGTAGAACTAGGTGACACTGAACTTTATGAAAATACAATCAAGAAGAGTGCAGCCAAGTCTCCGAAGGAATTCATTGACGATGTCGTAAACCTCATCATGGATTACAACGGCGGCAAAAAACTTAGGGACGACGTCACTATGATGGTTGCCAAGGTAGAAAGATAGGAGTAGGAGAGGTAACATTATGGTATATGCTTTAATTAATTTTCTTATTGGTGTTATTCTTGTTTCCCAGTCTTTTAAGTTAGACCGTCAGTCAACAAAGTATCAGAGTTCTTCATCACTTGTTAACCTGATTCTTTTTGCCAGTGCAAACTTTTTTTCAATGGCACTTACCGTTTTCCTTACTTTGAAGGGTACAAAGCAGTTTGCCCTCATCGGTGGACGCATTACATATTTTCTCTTCGGATGGCTTGCAGTTTCTTCATGTGACTACATTTTGAAATATCCGGATTACAAGAGAACAGGATTTATGAAGGTGATGAGGATAATCCTTATCATGGGTGCAGGTTACTTCGCTTTCTTTGCTCCTAATGGACTTACAGCCTTCTACTACAACAACAACGGCTTTGAAATTGTTTCCGGTCTTCTTGCAATTTCAAAACTTGGAAACTCACTTTGGATTACAAAGCTTGATGCCTTCTATCTTTTGTATACGGTATTTTTCCCTGCTTTTGTTTCCATTATGGTTCTTGTCCGTGCAGAACATACCAAGGCTAAACTCATCAGGCAGAACATGGTGAACAGTGTCATCGGTTTTGTTCTTTCCTGGATTACCTTCTGGTTCATCAGGGAAGCTTCAAACTACATGTATCATATTACAGCCCTTACTCCTGTTGGATTCCTTCCACAACTCTTCCTGTTCATCAGATCGAATGAAAATGATGAAGTTGTAGACCGTCATGGGGTTGTTCGCGGATTCCTCCGTTTCCTCATTGAATTCCTCATCCCTGTATGCATCATCTGTGGAGCTTACATTTTACTTGCTCCATACAATGCAGTTTATGTATATCTTTATCCAGTGCTTCTCTTTGTAATTGTAACAGTTGTTGTTACGATTGGAGTTGTCTGCAGAAAGATGTTCGGTAATTCCGAATTGTTCCGTAAGAAGCGCTACGAGCAGAGTTTTGAAAGCGACATTTCTTCCCTTGACTTTGCAAAGAACCCTCAGGAAATTACAGACGAGGTTTACAAAATTTTCAAGAAGTATCTTGGTACATCTTCAATGAGAATCGTCATGGAAGATGGTTCCGGAAGCACTTCTGTGGTTTATTCTTCTGACGGCAATACATCGATTGCTGTACCTTTTGATCATGGAACTGGGGATGTAATCATGAATGCCCACCGTCAGGTTATTTTCCGCGAACAGGTTACAAGACATGGTGACCTTTCTTCAATCAAGGGTAAGCTTGAAAATCTCTTTAAGGAGACAAATTCAGATGCATTGATCATGCTTAACGAAGGTCGTAACTTCATTGGTCTCATTCTTCTTGGACCAAAGTCCAGCGGTAACATTTACTCTGACTACGACTTTGAAGTTTTCAATAAGTACTATTCAAACCTCTTCGTTGTCGGATACTACATCAAGAATATCATGAACGAATCAGTTGTTGGTATCGTTAACCGTGAAATCCGCATGTCTGGGCAGATTATTACTTCCATTCAGGAAAACATGGACCTTATTCAGAGCAAAAAGGTTGATGCCGGTTATCTTATGATTCCTGCCCACAATATTGGTGGTGAATTCGTAGATATGATTCGACTTACAGATACACGACACATCTTCATCATCGGTGCTCTTTCCGGTAAGGGTATTGCTGCTTCCATGAGCATGGTCATCCTTAAGTCCATCATTCGTACTTTCCTTGCCGAGACAACAGACTTCAAGAAACTTGTTGCAAAGGTAAACGGCTTTATCCGTGACTCTTTGCCAAAAGGTACTTTCTTTGCGGGTATCTTCGGTCTTCTTGATTTTACAAATGATACGCTGTATTACATCAACTGTGGTTCTCCAGCCCTTTATGTTTATACCCGTGCTTATAACAATGTTATTGAAGTTCAGGGTGAAGGTCACATTCTTGGATTCGTAAAGGATATTAGTCCATTGCTTAAGGTTAAGAAAGTTAAGCTTGCTGAAGGCGACATCATCATGTCCGTAACTGACGGTATCCTTGATACAAAATCCCTTCGCGGTGACATCTTCGGTAAGCAGAGGACTCAGAATGCCCTTATGGACAACTCTACATATCCAGCAGAAAAAATGACTAAGTTTGCCTACGAAGTTCTTGTTGATTTTGCTTCGAAGGAACTTGAAAACGATGTTACCATGCTTGTAATCAAGTATCTCGGTAACAAGGCTTAGGCAATTTGAATAGGAGGTAAACGCTAAATGGATCAGTTAACAATACGTGAAAAAGTCGGCGTAAACTATATGCTTCTTGAACTTTCTGGAACCATGAATTCCAACACTTGTGTTGAACTTCAGCAGAAGGTTTTCCAATACATTATCGATTCCAATGTCGTTCTTGATATGGAACAGGTTCAGGCAATTGATTCTACTGGTGTCGGAATCGTTATTGCTGGCCACAACGATGGTGAAGACTATGGTACGAAGCTTTTCATCATGAACCCTTCGGAACCTGCAAGAATTGCCCTTGTTAAAACAGGCTTTATTGATGTGTTCCATGTAATCCATTCAGTAACTGAGGTTGCAGATGCATAGCATCATGAAAAATACCGCATTGCTTTTAGGGCTCTGCGGCTTTTGTTTTGTTTTTGGTGGCTGTGCAAAAAAAGCCTATGCTGAATCAAAGCCTGCAAAAAGTCATGAAGTAAATCCGGTTCAGAATCCCGATGGCTTAAAACTTGCAGAGGTTCTTTCAAAAATGAACCCAAGGGCTTCCGAGTGCTGTTCAAGAATTTCTGCCAATCAGGATGAATTCCTTTCGGATCTTTCGGAAATTCTTCTTGAGGAAAAAACTTTCCGTACAGACGACAAAAGCCTCTATTTTTTAATCGACAAGACCCATAAGGTTTCAGGCACTTATGAACCTAAAGATCTCATTGAACTTAAGGCCAACGATTACTTCAACCTTAATAAAAAAAACATGAAGATTCGTCCTGAAGCCTATGAAGCCCTTAAGGAAATGGCCATTGCTTCCAAGAAAGACGGAATAACCCTCCTTGTAAGTTCCGTTTACCGTTCCTACCAGTATCAGGAAAATCTTTTCAATTACTGGGTTTCAGTTGATGGATTGGAGGAAGCAGAAAGGGAAAGTGCCCGTCCGGGTACAAGCCAGCATCAGCTTGCTACAGCCGTAGATTTCGGCAGCATCAGCGATGATTTTGACAAGACTGAAATGGGGCAGTGGGTTTACAAAAATGCCGCAGACTACGGATGGTCCCTTTCTTTTCCCAAAGGCTATGAAGATGTTACTGGCTATCGCTGGGAATGCTGGCACTTCAGGTATGTTGGAAAAAAGGCCTGCCGCTTCCAGAAAAAATGGTTCGGTGATGTTCAGCAGTTCATGCTTGAATTCCTCAATGAGTGGAAATAGTTTTTACTTTTCATTATAATATCTCCCATTATGTCTAGAGATGTTAAGGAATTGTGCCACTGGGCTGACCAGCAGGCTGCTAAAATCATTAAGGAAAAGGGAGACCTTGATTCATATACCTGTGCATCAGGTATTACTCCTTCAGGTACTGTTCACATCGGTAACTTCCGTGAAATCATTACAGTTGATCTTGTTGTTCGTGCTATGCGTGATCGCGGCAAGAATGTTCGCTTCATCTATTCATGGGATGACTACGATGTATTCCGCAAGGTTCCGGGCAACATGCCAAAACCTGAAGAACTTGAAAAATATCTCCGCTATCCAATTACTTCCGTTCCAGATACATTCGGTCGTGACGAAAACTATGCACGCCACCATGAGGTTGACATTGAAAATCAGCTTCCACGCGTAGGAATTCATCCTGAATTCCTTTATCAGTCACAGCGCTATCGTGCAAACCGCTATGCAGAAGGAATGAAGAATGCCCTTCAGAACCGCGAGCTCATCAAGGAATGTTTGAACCATTATCGCGATGATGACCACAAGATGAAGCCGGAAGACGTTTACTGGCCAACAGCAATTTTCTGCGGCAAGTGCAACAAGGACACAACGGAAATCACAGGCTACGACGGAGAATACGGTGTAAGCTACAAATGTGAATGTGGCTGCGAAGAAACAGTAGACATCCGCAAGTTCGGCGGCATCAAGCTCGGCTGGCGCGTAGACTGGCCAATGAGATGGGCGGAAGAAAAGGTTTGCTTTGAACCTGGTGGCAAGGACCACATTTCCCCGGGTGGATCTTACGATACTGCAAAACTTGTTTCAAAGAAAATCTACAACTGGGATGCACCTGTTACAATGAAGTACGACTTCGTAAAGCTTAAGGGGGTTCCTGGAAAGATGTCCTCTTCAAAGGGTAAGGTCATTTCCCTTGTTGATGCCCTTGAAGTTTACCAGCCTGAAGTTCTCCGCTACATCTTTGCACAGAACAAGGTTGACCACGAATTCTCTATTAGCTTTGACCTTGATGTAGTCACTGTTTATGAAGCTTACGACAAGACAGAACGCATCGTATGGGGGCTTGAAGAACCAAAGGAAAAGGATCCTGCAAAGAAGGAATCAATCATTCTCCGCGAAAAAAGAATCTATGAACTTTCACAGATTGAAAGCGGAATGCCGAAGGTTCAGCCATATCAGGTTCCATTCAGACTTTTGACAACTTTGCTTCAGACTTATGACGGTGATGTTGATGCAGTAATCGCTTCCCTCGGTGATGTAAAGTCAGAACAGGAAGAATGCCTCCGCCGTCGCTGTAAGTGTGCATGGTACTGGGTAAACGAAAGTGCTCCTGACTGCGCTCCTGATTTCTGCTTCAAGCTCCGCAAGGACGGGTCAAAGGCCGAAGACATTACAGGCGATATGCTCAAGGCAGTTATCCGTGTCCGCGAAGAAGTTGTTCCAAAGGTTGGTACTTACGCTCTTGACAAGGAATGCCAGCAGGCAATGTATGATATTGCAACTGAACTTGGCCTTGAATCAAAGGCATTGTTTACAGCCCTTTATCACGCCCTTATCGGTAAGGATCAGGGACCACGCCTCGCAAACTTCATGAAGATCATTGGAAAAGAAAAACTTGCAAAAATATTGAGCGTATACTGATAAAGAAGGGACCCTTCGGGGTCTCTTTTTTTTTCTGCAGCATTGCTCTCGTGGAGCAAAGAAGCTGGCACCGGAAAGGAAAATAAGATTCTTATAATTTACCTAGTAAGGGAGTTGTATTCAATCACATCGATGGTAGTTTGTACCATTATGCGGGGAATAATCCGGTTAAGTATACGGACCCGGATGGAAGAGAGGTAGACGTAACATTTGAAGTTACAAGTTATGAAAAAACAAGTGATGGTCGGACTGCTCATGGAAAACTTACGTTAACGGATAGGGATACAGGAGAGTCTGTTACTGTTAATGCATATTCTGGAGGAAGAGGTGTTGCTGAAGATGGTGTCAGTCTTCCTATTCCACTTGGTGAATATGAAATTTTGGCACCAACAAGTATTGGTTATAGGCTTGAAGCAAAAGATTCTAATCAAGGTAATGATTTGATTGACGGAACATCTCCTGCACAAGGAAATCTTAGGTTACATGCCCCTGGTGGCGGTTTATCCTACGGGTGTATTGGTGTTGCTACTGTTGATGCAGCAAAAACCAGAACAACGTATTATACAGGTAGAAAAATAACTGCAAAATATGAAAATTTTAATTCATCAGGAAGAACCCGGGTCGCATCTTTTCGCCCTAATCCATTCGGATTATATGACATGAGTGGAAATATCTGTGAATGGTGCTGGAGAAATGAGTGGTTTGCAATGTATAAAGGAGGGAGTTGGAACTCAAAGAATATTTCTTCATTGCGTTCTAGCAGTGTAGGGTTTGAAAATGAATTATACAAATCAGATTATATCGGTTTTAGGATAATTAAACCTCTATAACGTTATATTCTTACTACCCCCCCCATCACCCCTTCTGAAAACTCTAGTTTTTGTTCCTACAAGTTATCAGGTTAACCAAAACTGTGCTATAATAAGGCCAGGAGGAAACAAATGCCAGTGTTATCAATGTTTTATGGAATCATAATCCGAATGCAATGTGAAAAAGGCGGTAAGCATCACCTTCCTCCTATTCACGTAATCTGTGGTGATGATGAATCCGTTTTTTCGCTGGAAGGTGAACAGATAGATGGAACTATCTCGTCTTCAAAAAAGAAGCTGGTTGAAGCATGGATAGAAATTCATAAGGAATAACTGATGGCAAACTGGAAACTCCTTGAAGAGGGAGAACAGTTCTTTAAAATTGAACCTTTGAAATAAGGGGGCAAGAATGTTAAGACCGACAGTAATAAAAGCAATTCCCAAGGATAATTACAAACTGCTCCTTGAATTTGATAATGGTGAAAAGAAATCCTTTGATGTGACTCCCTATATTAAAGGTTCCTGGTTTGGAAAATTACATGATAAACCGTATTTTTCTTCTGTAAAAGCAAACGGATTTAATATTGAATGGCCAGACGGGCAGGATATTTGTCCTGATGACTTATATTATAACAGTGTTGAATCCACTGATATACCCCGCATCTAGCGTTTTCACCCCAGTCTGGAAACGCTAGTTCTTCCTCCCACAAATTGGCATTTGTAGGAATAGAGCAGTTTTCGGTTGAAATTTGACCAAAATTCCCCCGAAAACTGCCGGAAGTTCTGTACCACTACGCAGGAAACAATCCGGTGAAGTATACGTATCCGGATGGTAGGGAAGCTGGATTTGTATTAAATCAAGAAGGAGCCGGAGGAATGGCTCATGTCGGTTTATATGTGAAAACGGATACTGGTTATTTTTTTTTTGAAGTGAACGGCATGGATAGAAACCTTAAAGCTGGTAACAAGTTTCAGGATTATGATAATTCTGTTGTATTAAGTAATGGTCCTGTTTCTATGCCAAGACCTTGCTCTGCAGCAAGTTCAGGATTTGCAACAAGTGCAGGGGCTTCAAGAAGAGATTTTAAATCCAAAGGTAACTATTCAGCACCTAAAATCCCAGGCATAAAGCAGGGGTTCCAGCAAAGGCAAGTTTTACAGCTTCAAAGGCGTTTACTCCATGTTTTCTTGCTGAGTCCATATAAGAACGGATTTTAAGATACCAGCGTGC
>JAHAZL010000087.1 GCA_018384055.1 Treponema sp. | reverse complement strand
CGAGGAACTTTGAAACTTGATGAAAAATCACGAGAAAATATTAGTTCCAGTCATGATATTTTTGTAAAATCTAGTGCGACATATAATGGTACCACTTACGATAAGGATACAACTATAACAAGCCCATAGACTTTCCCTGCTTGGCTGAAAAATAAATAATCCTATGGCAGAATGTAATAAAATAGGAACAGATATTGCTCAGTGATAAAAAATCTAAGCCAGGCTATGGAGCAGCCGATGGCAAGCCGTAAAACTTCTGTTTTTTGGCTCGCCGGGGTTGACGGAAATTTATGATTTTTATGTAATTATAATATACAATAAGTGACTAATATATTTGACAAACGGTATTTTTCATGTTAATTTTTAATTATGAAAGAAACAATAAAAAAACTAAGGGAGCAGAATAATTATTCGCAATCGGCATTGGCGGAAATCCTGTGCATTTCAAGGCAAATGTATGTTAAATATGAGAATGGAGATGTTGATCCACCTGTAAAAATAATTACCAGATTATGCTCGCTTTATAATGTTTCTTATGATTTTATAATTGATAATAAGCTTTCTGATGAGGCAGGAAAAAAAACAGAAACAGGTTTTTCTTACAGCGATTATAAAGCCCATACATTGACAGTTGCTTCTCCAGCTCCAGTATATGGAAGTTCTGTTAGTTATAAAAATAAAAGTGTATGGTCTTTTGAAAACGTGGTTGAAGCATTGCGAAAAATTCCACAGGAACAGTTTGCATCTGTACTTGCATTTCTTGATTTTCTGAATATGCAGAATCAGAAGAATGAAGTAAAAAAGGATTCTGCAATCATTAACGGAAAGAACTCTAAAGAAGATTTTTTTATTCTGGCTGGGAAAATAAATCTGAGTCAGGAAGAATTAACTGATTTCAGGGAGAAAAGTCTTATATGATTCTGGTTGATTCAAATGTATTTATTGAATTTTGGAAAAATCCTTTGGACAATCAAAAGAAAGTATTCCTTTATAATGAAATTGCAATTTGTGGTGTTATAAAATCTGAATTATTAAGAGGTACAAGCTCTGAAAAGCAATTCATAGAAGTATTTAATGCACTTGATTGCTTTAATTATTTATTTTTTGGGGAATCTGACTGGTCTGAATTGGCCAAGCTGTTTGTAGATTTGCGAAAAAATGGAATAAGTATTCCATTTCAGGATGGAATGATTGCATATCTTGCTATAAAAAATAATTGTAAACTTTGGACTAATGATAAGCATTTTAAGTTAATACAAATTGTAAAACCAGAATTACAAATATATTAAAAACGAGTCGTAACAGCTGCGGTTCGCTGTAAAACTTCAGTTTTAGTTGCAACCAAAGTGTTTGTTCCAGTCTGCATAAATTTTCTCCTTACGTTTCTGAACATAATCAAGAATTATATTAACTTCAGAATTTGATAAATTAATTACTTTTGCAACACTTATTTCTGGTTCAAGCCAAAATCCTCAAAAATATTATGGCATACTTTACTTGTTTGTTAAGCCAGACTATAAAACCACGTCAAAGCACGGGAATGACAAGGTACGCAATGTCATCCTCGGCCTTGAGCCGGGGATCCCCTTTCACCGGCAGCAGATTGTGTGCCTGAACTGGTTGATGTTGATTATAATAATGCTCTAGAATTTTGTGCTCAAGAAAACCACTATGCTTACGATATGTTCTATCTTGATTGTGCCGTAAAGAACAGATGTCCTCTGCTTACTCTGGACAAAAAACTTTCAGAAATTGCGGTAAAGAGAGGTGTTCTATGTTTGTAATGACTTATTCCCAGGCCAGACAGAATCTTTCATCTTTTTTAGACCGAGCAAAGGCTGACGGTCAAGCTTTAATTAACCGCGCTGACGGCTCGCAGTTTATAGTAACTCCAGTAGACAAGAGCAGCATCTCAGACTCCCCTTTATATGAATTATACGATTACGCGCAAAAAATAGACGAGCCTTTTCAAAAGCTTTCAATCGACCAGATGATTCAGATGCTGAATGAAGACAGGGAAGACCGTGCAGACAAAATATTGAACGACGCTGCATGTAAAACAGCTGCCGACTTTTTTAATTCCTTCAACAAATAGGTAAATCTGATGAAATATCTTGTAGACAGCCAGACCGTCATTGATTTTTTTAACGGTAAAACAGAGCTTCTTCACTTATTTGATGACACTGAAAATATTTATATTTCAGCAATGTCTGTTGGAGTTCTGTATGAAAAGGTTTTGTGCGCTGATGATTCTGAAAAAAAAATAAAAATCTGCAAGGATTTCTGCCAGTTTTTGAATGTCCTGCCTGTTGATGAAGCTGTGGCAGAAAAATATGCAGAACTAAAAAACATTTACGAATCAGTTGATTCCGCCCTGCTCTGGCTGTGTGCGACTGCAATCGTAAATGACCTGGTACTGGTTTCATCTAATCCTGAAACATCCAAAGTCAAAGAAACAGTTTCAAAAAAATTTTAAAGTAATGCCGAGGTGGAATCTGTTAAAGGCTGAACTGTTTGGCTACGGAAACAGATGCTAATCTCAAAGAATGATTAGAAAATCTATAAATCCAATGTATAATGTAAGTATGGCTAAGATTACCGATTCAGATATTGAACGCATACTTAAAGTAAAAAATGCAGACCTAGGTCTGTTTGTTCTGGCAATGCATTCCCTTATGGAAAGAGCCTTAAAGGAAAACTTTGCATCTAACTCTGACTTTGGAGTTCTTATCAATCAATATGTAGATGAATTCAAATTTAAGTACGGGACTCCAAGAAACGACGGAACTGGATTCTTCGATTTTCCAAGGCAATATAAGGAAATTTTTTCTAGCATAAGCAAACTTTACAGAAATCACTTTCTTTCTAATGATGTAAGGCACAAGTTTGCGGAAATTTCAGAAGAAGATGCTCAGACTACGGTGGCATGTTTTATGGGGTTTGCAAGGGCAGAAGGATGGGATGCCCTTTTTACAATCAAAAAGCTTGAAAAAGAACTTAAGAATTGGGAAGAACACGGATCCTATGAAAGTGAAGAACTTAAAAAGGCAATTGCAGAAATCAGAAAACTAAAAACTCAGAATGAGGATCTTGCAAGAAAAGCAAATGAACTTACTGATTTGCAGAACCAACTGGATATTGTAACTGCAAGGGAAAATCTTCTTAAGACTGTTCTTAATGAAACGGAGCAGCGCCTTTCAAAAAAAGACGAAAAGCTGGACAAGATAAGGCAGGATGCCAATGCTCAGGCTATGAGTTTCAGAAAAGAGAAGGAAGAAATTCAACTCAAATTGAAGGATTATGAAGATACAAAAAAATACATGGAATATCTTGAAAGGGTTGCCTTCTATACAAAGACACGCCATGATTATGAGAAATCCATCATTTCCTTGAGCAGCGAACAGGCTGAAGTTCTCGAGCAGATTAAACTGAACAGGGATTATCTTGTAAAAGGTGCGGCAGGAACAGGAAAATCTCTGGTTCTTCTGAAAACTCTGGAAAAGGCAATGGGGGAACTTGGCGGTGAACTTTCTTTTGCAGAAAACAGAAACAGTTTCAGACTTCTGACTTATGCCAAGAGCCTTGTAAAATACAATCAGTATGTAACAAAACTTTTGAATGCTGAAGTTCCGGAAGGGGCAATTACGACTGCCGATTCTTTTGTCTTTGTAATGCTCAAGAAATTCTTTCCTGACAAGTATATGTGCTATGACATAAAGAATGTGGATGAAGGTGTTTTTTCTGACGGGGATTTTTCTAGGGAAGAAGTTTTTAGGGAAGCACAGGAATTCATTTGGGCAAACTGCATTACAAAAGAAGACTATGTGGACAAGGTTTGCGAGCGAAAAGGCATGAAGCTTCAGATGAAAAAAGATGCCCGTGCAAAAATGTGGGCTCAACTGGAAAAGATTGAAGAAAAACTTCTTGACTCAAGTAACTGGCCAAGGAATTATGCAGCAAAGAAAATTGCTCAAAGACTTTTGCAAGGCGGTGCTGAAGTTGAGGAAGTAATGTGCCAGTACAGTTTTGTTGATGAAGCCCAGGATCTGCCGCCTGTTGTTTTGGCTGTAATCAAAAATGCTACGAAGAGAGCTGTGTTCCTCGCCGGTGACAGCGACCAGTCAATTTATAGAAAAGGATTCAACTGGAATAAGTCCGGCATAGATATTGTCGGAAGAACTAAAATTTTGAGGACAAATTTTCGAAATACACTTCAGATTCATGAATATGCAGAAGCATACAGGGATACATTCAAGGTAAAGGATGAAACTACAAGACCTGCTGCATTCCGTCCGGGACCTCCTGTTGAACATGTCATTGGAAAAAAAACTGATGATGCCATGGCAAAGATTGTTGAGCAGGTTAAACTTTTGATGAATGCCCTTAACTATGCAGAAGAAAACATCTGCATCATTGCAAATACAAATCAAAAGCTTGAAAAACTTAAGAAACTTCTGAATGAAAAACTTGGAGTTGAGGCTAATTCAATCAACGATGAATTTGACTTTGAAAAAACAGGCGGAATCCGTTTGTGTACCATGCAGAAAAGCAAGGGCCTGGATTTTCCTGTAGTTATTTTCCTTGCGGATCATCGTGTAAGGGGTGCCGAGGAAAGTTCCGTTTATGATGAAGAAACTTTCATGTCCCAGCAGTTCAACATGGTTTATGTTTGCCTGACCCGTGCCATGGAAATGCTCTATGTTTTTACGGTTGAAGGCAGCGAGTTTGAGCCGTACAATAGGTTGGAATAAAAGTAAACTGACTTTTAGGCCGGCGGTTTGTGCCGTTTTTCCAATCAATTTTCCTAATGGAGTCCCATTTGTTTTAATTCTGACCTTTGTTTTTTTTGCTATAGCAATCTCCCGATAAACTTAATCCCGCTATTCCTGTGACCGTTGCCTTGAAATGCAACCGGCAGTGCAATAGTTCATGTGGACATTGCAAATTCCAAGAGTGCATGGTTCGGTAAAAGCGAAAAGAAAATCAAGAAAATCTTCACCAACTACAACTGTAGAAGCAAAGACTTCCATATAAGAGCTTCATGCCATGTGCAAGAGCGAAAACTTTGAAAATCAGGCTTCAGACAGAAAAATCGGCTTCTAAAATGATGAATTGTCGCTAAATCCGCGACCAATCCGTCCCCAAATAATACTATTATGGACTCATGACGGTTGCAATGGGCCTGCAGAAAATGATGTAGGGTACTAACCCTCTATCCAAAAGTGACAGGGGCTTTAATCTATATTATAAGTACACTCTGAGAAAGTCACAGAAAAAGTTTTGAAAAAAACTTTAAAAAGTTGACGATTTGCAGCTTGGGTATTATATTCTTATTCCCTCAGTTTTTGGTGGGGAAAATAAAGTTCTTTGACATAACAAGGGAAGGAAAATCAGAAAGTAGGCCGAGGGTGTCGGCGCGAAAAAACTGTCGGGAAACCACATCCTGAATCAAAAGTGGTGAGAGAGTTTAGTTTACCGAAAGGTATTTCGTTCCAGTCGCATTTATTGCAGGGTAATAAAAATGACTAACATGAACACATCCTGTTATTTCAAAGAAATTTCAAAAATTTCGGTTCTTACTTCAGAAGAAGAAAAGGCATTGGCTGCAAAAGCCCACGCAGGAAACAAATGGGCACAGAACAAATTGGTTGAACACAATCTTCGCCTTGTTGCAAAAATCGCAAACAAGTACAGGGGATATATGGAAATGGAAGATCTTATGTCAGCCGGAAACATCGGTTTGATTAAGGCCGCTGCTAAGTTCAATCCTGAAAACGGCGCAAAGTTTTCCACCTATTCTGCCTTCTGGATCCGTGCCGAAATACAGTTGGCCATCAGGGAAACTTCCACAGGCGTTAGATTTCCAGCAACACGATTTGAAGACATGAAAAAGTGGAATGTGGCAAGCCTTGATAAGGCAATCGGTTGTGATGAAGACGGTGAAGTAACGCTTGGAAAATTGATTGAAGATGACAAGTTCAAGGATCCTCAGGATGAAATGTGCACCAGAGAAATTTACAAGCAGCTTGAAAAATCCCTGGGAAGACTTGATGAAAGGGAAATGTCCGTTATGGTAAAGCGCTTTGGCCTTGATGGAAATGAACCTATGAGCCTTTCTAAGATTGGAAAGAAAATGGGTTGCTCGAAAGAAACAGTCAGAAAGATAGAAAATAGTGCCCTTGAAGAATTGAGGGTAAACATTATCCGCGAAGGTGGATACGGCAATTATGCCGCATAAAAATATAAACGACTTAATGATGCTTAGGGCATTGTTAAACCAAGAGTTTAATGTCAGTGAACGGAAATGTTCCTATATTAAATGCATAGCCCTGATGAGTGGGCGAGAATCTAAAGAAGGAAGGTGAATATGATAGGAAATGCAATTACAAAGGTTAAGAATTTGAATGAAAATGAAGCATTGGCCATTGCCTACTATCTCTATCAGCTTACAGTTGATATTGAAGATTTGGCAAGCCACGAAGAAATCCAGTGGCTATACAATGCTCTTGTTGATAGATTGAATTTGCAGGCACATTCAGAAGCAATAATGAATGCCTTCATTGGAAAATTCGTTAAGACAAAGGTGTTTACACCCATTAATCCCGGCGAAAAGTACAGGAATCCTTTTAGCTATAGGGGAAAGCTCAAGTTGAACTTCCGCGAGGATGATTCAATCATGGAGAACTGCGGCAACTGGGATACAGATAAATTGCGTGACGTTAATCTTGTTCGCGTAATGTTTAATGGCCGCAATTCAAATTTTGCCAGGGTTGTTGCCCTTACATTCTTTGAAAAGCCTGGGACCATCGATGAAAACTCTATGGTTTTGCCTTCAAGAATTCCTGTGCCTGAAAGAATTAAGAAAGCTGTTGAAGACAATAGTTCCATTCAGTTTGCCGTAGATACCCTTAAGCTTTCGGAAGACGAAGCAAAGATTCTTCTCTGCGCTTACAGACTTCAGAGCTGTAAGGAAGCTTATATGGTTGCAAACGATTTGTTCCGCCATGATGATTTGAGCCGCTATGAAATACTTGCAAAGTGCTCGAATAAATCTCAGAAAGAAATCCGTATGGCACTTAGGGATGATCAGAAGCTTAAGGCTTTTGGCCTCATGGATAGCGATGCAGACATGGATGAAGATGCCATTGATGCCATCCGTGAAAAGGATATGGCCCTTTACTTTACCGACATTGTAAAAAATGAAAGGAATGCAAAGGCTTATGATTTGAATTCCTTCAGCGTGCCGCAGGAACAGACTGATGTTGCGGTTCAGCTTTTGAAATCAAACAATCCGTGCAATATACTTTTGCTGGGTGCTCCCGGTGCGGGCAAGACAGAATATGCCAAGGCTTTGATCAGACAGGCTGGCCTTAAAATGACATCTTACAAGAATGAACTTGAAGTTAGCGGAAAGAAGGATGATGACGATGTGGAGGTAAAAGCCCTCAGCCGTCTCAATTGCTACCTTTCCCTTAAAAAGGAAGATTCAGTTCTTGTAGTTGATGAGGCAGAAAATGTGCTCAAGACAAAGGAATTCAGTTTCTTTGGAATGAAGCTCAGCTCGTCTCAGAAAGGTACGGTCAACAGAATGCTTTCGGAAACTTCTGAAAACAAGGTCATCTGGATCGTGAACTATACAAGTGAAATGGACGAGTCCACTTTGCGCCGCTTTACCTACAGCATCAAGTTCAATGCCATGCCAAAGGAAACTTTGCGTTCCATTGCGGCGGAAAAGCTTAAGTCGGTTAAAATGCCATCTGGCCTCAAGAACGACATCCTCGATATGTTCACCACTTACAAGGTTACAGGCGCTTCCGTTGACAATGTTGTAAAGGCAATCAACTCTCTGGATTACCAGAAAGGTAAGGAAGACAAGGTTCGAAGGGACATAAAGTCTGTTCTTGAAGCAAACTCTGAACTCCTGTTCGGCAAAAAGAAAATCCGCGATTCCGTTAAGAAGTCCTACGATTTGTCTGTGCTCAACACTTCTATAGAAGCAAACGAAATGGTCGAAATGCTCAAGGCTGCTGAAGAGTACAAAAAGGAAAATCAGGCTGCAGATGGAGCTGAAGGGGTTCGCTGCCTTTTCTATGGCCTCAGCGGTACAGGTAAAACTGAACTTGCCCGTTACATTTCCGAAATTCTTGGCAAGCCTCTTTTGCTCAAGCGTTGCTCCGACATCATGGATCCTTATGTAGGCAGAACTGAACAGAACATTGCAGCAGCCTTTGAAGAAGCGGAAGCTACAGATTCCATTCTGCTCTTTGATGAAGCCGACAGTTTCTTTGCTGATCGTGCCGGAGCAAAGCAGTCCTGGGAAAGAACTCAGGTCAATGAATTCCTAACACAGATGGAAGAATTCTCTGGTATCTGCATCTGCACAAGCAATCTCCGTAAGATTATGGACCCTGCAATGCTTCGCCGCTTCCATATCATCAGTGAGTTTAAGGCTTTGAATGAAAATGGAATCAAGGCTTTGCTGAATTCTTTCTTTGGCAAGTTCAAATTCACAGATGAACAGGTTGATAAACTCTGCAAGTATGAGTCTGTTACACCGGGAGATTTCGGCAGTCTTAATGGAAAGATTCGTTTTGTTCCTAAGGACAGATTGGATTCTGAGTACATAGTTAGGGAACTTGTAAAAATTCAGGATGAAAAAAGAATGAACGGAGTTGGCAAAATAGGATTTGTCAGCTAAGTTGTAACCGCTGCTTAACCCGGTAAAAAATTTCGGGGCAATCATTTAGGAGAATTTTAGAGTATGTTTATCGAACCAAGATTACCAGATCATACAGACATTTGGACAGCTAACCTTCAGAGCAGAATCATTCACTGCTTTGGCGACATTGAAGAAAATATGGCGGAAAGCATCATCGCTCAGTTGCTTTACCTGGATGCTCAGTCAAAAGATGAAATTCAGTTTTACATTAACAGCTACGGTGGAGATGTAACTTCGGGCCTTGCAATCTACGACACAATCAAGCACATCAAAAGTCCTGTGCGTACGATCTGCGTGGGAAAGGCCATGAGCATGGGTGCAGTTCTTCTTAGCGGAGGTACAAAGGGAAAAAGATGTGTCCTACCAAATTCCACTGTTATGATTCATCAGGCTTTGGGCGGTGCAAAGGGACAGTCCAGCGATGTTGAAATCGAAGCTCTTGAACTCAAGCGATGCAAGGACAGTCTGAACAAGATTCTTGCAGAAAACTGCAGCAAGCCTTATGAAGAAGTTGTAAAGGATACTGACAGAAATTTCTATCTTCACGGAAAAGAAGCAGTTGACTACGGCATCGTTGATGTAGTCCTTTAATCTGGCAGTTGAAATTTTGCCGCTTTAAGTCAGATAATCCTGCAAAGTTGTGTCTAAGGTGGCAATTTTTTTATCCCTTTAAATCCCAAAAAAAAAGGAGAGTATCTATGGTAAAAAACAAAGACCTGGAAGAAATATTGCCCTTTCCGCTAAAAGTTGAATTCAATTTTGATATGGAAAGAATAAATAATGCTCTAAAAGACGGCGTCGATGACATTATGGAGGAACATAATAGAAATTATGATAGCAAGGTGCAAGATATTATCTATCATATGGTTGATTATGAGGATAATGATTATAACCTAGAGTGGAATGAATTTGTAGTTTCAGTAGGGAATGAAATTGTCTTTAGAGGTTTTGTTTCTGATGAGTTTGATGATTCTGAAGGGAATATTGATTTCTATGAAACAATTTTTTCGGCAATAGAAAAAGTTCTTGGTGAGCACCATGACAAAATTATTGAGCAACAGATACGCAATGCAGAAAAATTAGAGGAGCTTGAAAAAGAAAGGTATGATGAAATCCTTTATGCTCATTATGCACTCGAGCATGATGCCAGAGCTTTTATATACTTAAAAAGGCTGGCAAAACGGTATCCCAATTCCTGGTACAGAAAAAGGCTGCGCAGGGGATATTTAATCGGTAATTATGGAATTAAGAAAAATTTAAAGATTGCAAATAAAATGACAAATTGCAGAAGGGAGAAATATTTCTAAACTAATTAAATGCATTTGTTATCTAATGCTGCAAATCCTCTTCCTCTTGTTGGGAGGGGTACAGATTCTTCAATTTATAAAGTTGCAGGAGAAAAGAAAATACTAATCGGAGGAAAAATGTACGGAGCTATTTTAGGTGACATTATCGGTGAACCTTATGAATTTGACAGGGGAAACAAGACGAAAAATTTTCCAATGTTCAGTGAGCATCCTTCCTTTACAGATGATTCGGTAATGACAGTTGCCATTGCTGATGGAATCCTCAAAGCCGGACTTGATGCCGGTGAAGAATCCATGAAGGATGCCATGATAAAAAGCATGCATTATTGGGGACATAAATATCCTCATGCTGGATATGGCGGTAAATTCTATTTCTGGCTTTTAAGTGAAGATACAGAGCCCTACAACAGCTGGGGAAATGGTTCTGCCATGCGGGTTTCCTCTGTTGGCTGGCTTTTTGATACTTTGGAAAGAACCAGGGAAGTGGCCCGCTGGTCTGCAGAAGTAACCCATAATCATCCAGAAGGAATCAAAGGTGCGGAGGCTACGGCTTCAGTAATCTGGATGGCACGCAACGGTTATTTCAAGACTCAGATTAAGGAATATGTTGAAAAGGAATTCAAATATGACCTTTCAAGAACATGTGACGAGATTCGTCCAAAATATGTCCATAATGAAAGCTGTCAAAAGACAGTCCCTGAAGCCATAACCGCATTCCTTGAAGGTACTGGTTTTGAAGATGTCATCAGGACTGCTGTAAGTCTTGGCGGAGACTGTGATACCTTGACTGATATTGCAACGGGAATGGCAGAAGCTTTCTATGGATTATCAGAAGAATTCAAGAAAAAATGCATTGAGCTTACAGAACCTGACATGCATGAAGTAATGAAGAATTTTGACCAAAAGGCAATTGCAAGAAACCCCCATGAAGCCTAAAGTCTCTTAGACAATGGGGGCAGAACAGAAATCTTTACTCTTGCAGGCTTTGCAGAATCTGCCCATCCATACGCTGTCGAATTGTTCGGCGGCGTGTTTTTCCAAACATAATGACAGCCAATCACGGGGACAAATCCTTCCGTGTTCTGTAGGGCAAGGACTTGATTTGCATGACTTTTTTCAAAGAAATTGCGAACAATTCTTGACGCTATCTTTAACGGATGAAATTTTGCCAATTCTTGATACAATGGAAGAATGACAAATAACAATTCTTTCAAACCTTATGTTGATAGTGGCAGATCCTTGTCTGAAATCACTATACCTTGTTGCTGGTACAATTGTAGTAAAGACTTCAAAGTTTCACGGGGAAATCCATTCAAATGTTTATCCTGTCCTTGCAGGAGTCGGATACATCTGCGGTTTGAAAATTGCAACCCTGATGTTTGCCGGCAGCCTTTTGGGTTGGGTTGTAATCATTCCTATGATTCATACTTTCGGACAGGATGCCGTAATGTTCCCTGCAAAAATAACCATCGGTGAAATCTGGGAAAATGCAGGGGCTGCAGGAATGGTTTCAGCCCTTACAATCGGAGCAATAGTCTGCATCGTAGTTGCCCTTTCAGGTGACATGGTTCAGGATTTGAAGACAGGCTACATTCTTGGTGCAACACCTCAGAAACAGCAGATTTGTGAATTTATCGGCGGTACAACTGCTTCCATTGCCATCGGCTTTATCTTCCAATCGCATTGAATGCATGTATCTTTGTTGGCGGTGTTGTCAGAAGCATTGTGAAAAAATCAAAATGCAGGTCAGAAGAAGAAAAAACTGAAAAAATCAACATCGGCGGGAAATTCAATCTTGGGCAGATTGGATTCTTGCTTGTCCTTGCGACAATCATTTTTGTTATACGGTGGCTGGCTTCGACAAAAACTACCTCCCGAACTCTTTCGTTCGCAAAAACGACCTGCCTTCCACCGGCCCTCCAGATCCGTCAATCTAGAGTATCCCGCTTTTCTCGTATTTTCAAATCGTAACAACTATCTCTTGAAAAATACTGTTCTTTCAAAGACAGAAGAAAAAGAAACTGCAGTTGAAACAGAATAAAAACTACCTTGATTTTGTTTCTTCCATAAAGGAAAGCCTCGAATGGAAGGAACTTGAATCCGGCATGATTCAGATAAAAATGGAAAATGCCGGTGTCTTTAATTTCATTGCCCAGAAACTTTTCGGTAGACCAAGGTTCAGTTACATCGATCTTGAAGAGTTCGGATCTTTTATCTGGAAACAGATTGACGGGAAAAGTACAATTTTTGAAATAGGAAAATCAGTCAGCGAAAAATTAAAGGATAAGGCGGAACCCCTTTATCCAAGATTGAGCCAATACTTCAAGACATTGCAATTACATGGATTCATAAATGCAGAATAAAAAAGTTTCGGTAAGCAAATAGTCTGCCGAAGCTTTTTGAATTATAGATTATTGCAAAAAAATTGATAAGACATTTTACCGGATTATGCATTATAATCTTAATTTATGGAAGAAAATATGGATTTTATGAAGGAAGCCGTAAAGGAAGCCTATGAAGGAATAAATGAAAAACACGGCGGACCTTTTGGCAGTGTCATCGTAAAGGATGGAAAAATTGTTGGACGGGGACATAACCAGGTTCTGCTGAATCATGATCCAACCTGTCATGGTGAAATGATGGCAATCCGTGATGCCTGCAAAAAACTTGGAAGCCACGATTTGTCTGACTGTTCAATCTATACGACAGCTGCTCCCTGTCCAATGTGCAAGGGTGCTATTCTGTGGGCAAACATTTCAAAAATCTATTATGGCTGCACGATTGAAGATACTGATTCCATTGGTTTCCGTGATGAAAAATTCTATGAAAGCTGGAATGAAGGAAATGACGGCAACTATGGTGAAGAAACTGGTAGGGAAGAATGCCTAAAGCTCTTTTCCGACTATTCAAAAATGCAGCATGATTTGTACTGATTAAATTGAATAGAATCCTTCAATTGCCCTAATCATGTAATCAATGTCCTTTATGCCTGCAGTTTCGTATGGAGAGTGCATGGCAAGCTGGGCAATGCCAATGTCTACGCAGCGAAGAGAAACATGGGCGTTGGAAATGTTTCCTAAAGTTGAACCGCCGGCAACATCGGAATTGTTTGTGAAAATCTGGAACGGAACTCCTGCCTTTTTGCACACCTGCTTGAACATGGCTGAACTTACGGCATCGCTTGTGTATTTCTGTGCCGCATTGAATTTAATTACAGGACCCTTATTCATTTCCGGACGGTTGATAGGGTCTGCTTTAGAACTATAGTTGGGATGAACTGCATGTGCATTGTCGGCGCTTACCATAAAACTCTGGGCAATTGCCGTGTGATATTCTTCGTCAGTTCTTCCAAGTGAAGAATTTATCCTATGGAGGACATCGTTCAAGAAAGTTGAATCGGCGCCCTGTCTTGTAAGGCTTCCAACTTCCTCGTTGTCAAAGACTGCATGTACTGTTGTAAAGTTTTCATTCGACGTCTTGAGAAATCCCATTAGGGTTGTGTAAACGCATTCAAGGTCATCAAGTTTTGGTGCTGAAATGAATTCCTTCTGTGCTCCCCAAACAGAGGAGGAACATCTGTTGTAAAGGTAAAGGTCTGTACTGATGATTTTATCTTCTGAAACATTCGCTTCTTTTGAAATGATGTTCATGAGTTTTTCATTTTTATCAAGGGAGAACAGCGGGCACATTTCATTCTGTACGCTGATTTCGCTTCCCTTGTTTGCATCTCGGTTCATGTGGATTGCAAGGCTTGGAATAAGGACAAGGTCGCGGTCAATGTCAACAAGTGTTTCTGTAAGGTTTGTTGAATCGTCATCCGACCAGATTATTCTTCCGGCAACGGAAAGGGGACGGTCAAACCAAGGTGCCATTAGCATTCCGCCGTATTTTTCTACATTAAGCTTTACGCAGATGTCAGAAGCAATTTCCGGATTTTCCTTTATTTTGAAGCAAGGGGAATCCGAATGGCTTGATGAGATCAGAAATCCGCTGAAGTTTTCCTTTGGAATTACAAAGGAAATAACGCTGGAAGAATTTCTTGTGACAAAATATTTCCCCGGCTTAAGGTTCCATCTGTCTTTTTCTGAAAGCTGAACAAAACCATTTTCCTTAAGATTGATGCAGACATTTTTTACTGCGTGAAAAACACTTGGACTTTTTTCAATAAATTCAATCATCTTCTTGCTGTTCATGGTTTTCTCCTTGCTATAGTTTATTCTGTTGGAAGACCTGCTGTCAGATCCTGCGTAAAATCGTAAAGGTCTTCATAATCACCCATAATTATATTTTTTGCAAATGACTCATAAACTTCTTGAGACCTCTTTTCCGAAAGATTTATGTTTTCTTCTTTGCCTTCGTCAAAAAAAGAAATGGGAAAACCGTAGGATTTTTTCAGAAGATCAACAATTAGAAGTTCAGGATTGCATGCAAGCTGTTCTTCAGTATATTTCGATTTCATCTCTTCAAAAGAAGAAAATTCTTTTTGGCTAATCATGAAAAAATCTTTGATTTCATCTGGAGTCATGTTTTCTTTCCGTTGCTTTTGTTTTTATACCATATAATATCCTATAATTATTCGATGGGAAAGATTGCAGTGTGATAAAAAATAGAAAAGCCCTAGTTGCTTAACTAGAGCTTTTATTTTATCGAGGGGTGGACTCGCCCTGCGGGCCGGCCTTCGTTCGCTTGCTCCTCCCGCCTGGTCGGCGCTCACTTCGGCTTCGAGTCCACGGGTGCTTTCCTTCATCCAGTTTAAAATAAAAAAAGCTTCAGTAACCAACCGAAGCTTTAAATTTAGCGAGGGGTGGACTCGAACCACCGGCCTTCAGGTTATGAGCCTGACGAGCTGCCAACTGCTCTACCTCGCGTCGTAATGTTCAAATAATATATCGCTTTTGAAAAAGTGTGTCAAGGAAAAGGGTGACATTTTATAAAAAAAATGTTGAATTTTGCAATTTTTTCTATTATTGTGAATGTATGAATTTTATCGAGTTTAACGATGTTTCTTTTACATATCCGGCTGATGAAGGGGAGGTTTTGCCTCCTGTATACGATCATTTCACTGGAAACATTCCGGGTGGCTTTACCAGTGTCATTGGACCAAACGGATGCGGTAAGTCAACTTTCATGCTTTTGGCCAGCGGACGCATTCAGCCTGCAAACGGAAAGATTTACCTCCTTGGACAGGAAATAAACAAGCTTTCGGAAGAGAAGAAAAATCTTCTTGCTTCTGTAATTTATCAGAACATGGAATTTGAATCTGAAGATAAGGTTGAACAGCTTCTTTCTTTTGTTTATCAGAACGGTGCCCTTAAGGCAAATGCAAAAGGGATAAAGGGCAGCGACCTTTTTGCAGAAGTTGTAGATACCTTTGAACTTTCTTCGGTAATGAAGCACGGACTTACTCAGATTTCAAAGGGAGAAAATCAGCGTGTACTTCTTGCTTTCAGTTTGCTTTATGGCAGTGCAAGCGTATTTATGGATGAGCCTCTCTTTGCTATGGAAGACATGCAGAAAAAGACTGCTTTGGAATATCTTCGTGCCTATTCTATGGAAACGAAAACACCTATGTTCATTTCAATGCACGAGCTGGATCTTACAAGAATGTTTGCTGAAAAAGTTCTACTGATTCATCCGGACAGAAATATGTCTTATGGAACTGTTGAAGAAGTAATGACCAATGATGAACTTGAAAAGGCCTATGGAATTCCTGCTAGCATGCTTAAGCACAACGAAACCCTTACAAGGGAGGAACTTGCTGAACAGGTAAAGCTGTTTGGAAACAAATAGAAAGCAATTGATTTAAAATAAAAGAGGCTGCCGTAAAACTGCGACAGCCTCTTTTGTTATGTCGACTTCAATTATTCATCGTCGTCTTCGTTACCGTCTTTTGCAAGGCTGTAGGTGGTCAGTGTAATTTCATTTGTTTCTGTGTTGAGGATTCCGCTGATCTTGATTTTCTTTTTGTTGTATGCAGAAAGCTTGAGCATGGAATCTTCGGAACCGCTGATTGTTTTTAGTGTATAGGTGTTTCCGTCTTCTGCCTTGAAATTCATAACAGCTTTTTTGCCTTTGCCCTTAACATTCAGAACTCCAGTCAGAATTTTTGTTGAATGGCTGTTTATGGCTTCCTTTGTTTTTTCAGCGCCTGCCTTTACCTTGTCTCCAACTTTCTGACCGATTTCGCTGGCCTTTTCCTTTGCCTTTTCTTTGTTTTCTTCAGTGGCCTTTTCCTTTGCCTTGCCAAAGAAACTCTTTATGCCTTCACCGGCTTTGTCTGCGCCTTTCTTGATTTCTTCACCCGCTTTGTTGAGGGCTTCAGAAATTTCTTGTTCACTGATGGTTGAATCGCTGTTTTTCGATTCAGATTTTTTTGCTTCTGCACATACTGCAATTGATGCTGCTACAAGGAATGTTGCGATAATTTTTTTCATATTCTCAAATCTCCGTTTTCAAGAACTGTTGCTTCAGTTCCGTCCGTGTATTTTATAATAATTGTAGGTTCCCGCACAACACCGTCAAAATGAATGAGGGCAGGTGCGTCACCATCGTAGTTTTCTCCAACTGCAAAGTGACAGGTTCTGAAAGCCTTTTCGTCTTCAAGCATATTGCCCGTAATGTTTGCTGCAGGATTCAAGCCGATTCCAAGTTCACCGATGTTGCGGGCATTCTTTGAGTAGATTTGTCCCTGACCTTTAGGAAGCTTTCCGCTGTCTTCCATTTTTATTGAATCTTTTTCTGCCTGGGTTATGTCTTTCAAAAGTCTCTTTGCTTCATCTCCTCCGCTAATGGCCGTGATGAATCCCTTTTCAACCCTGCATGTAATTGGAGTTTCAAGGATTGCATCGCCGTCGCTGAAGGTCATGCTGCCGTCGTAAACGATAATGCCTTCGCTTGTTCCGACAGCAGGGCTGATGAAAGTTTCACCCGCAGGAATGTTTCCGCCAGTGCCCGGCTTTGAAAAGTCTCCGTCATCAACCATTCCCTTTCTTCCCTTTAGACCGATTGTGATGTCTGTTCCGCCTGGAGCAGTTACATGTACGCTTTCTGCGTTTTCAAATTTCTTGCAGAGTTTTGCGCAGTTTTCACCGAGTTTCTTGTAGTCGATGTTTACAGTTCTGTTGAACATATCTTCCGTAAGTCCCGGAGTCCACACTGCACGGATTGTTTTCTTTCTGTTTAAAATCCAGTCAAATGTGTTGTCATATTTTGTACCGTCTTCCATTACATAGGGAGTCTGAATGGCTTTTTCATCTTTTCCAAGTTTGATTTCGGAAATTGAAAAAATCACATCAGGCTCGCTTTTGATTGCACCGACAATTGATTCTTCGCAGAAATCCCCGGAAGTTTTCTTTGGCTGATATGCAAGAACAGGTTTTGCACCTGCCGCAATCGAGGCCTTGTAAAGTTCCTGAGAAATGTAGCTTGTTTCAGGATTTGCAATGATAAGGACCTTTTCATCCTTCTTGATTTTACATACATCTTCCACCACAGTTTGTGCCGGAGTCTTCTCTTTCTTTTCAAAAATACCCATATATTAGACTATAATGCAATTTTGATTTTTTTTCTTCACCCTGATTCATTGTGTTTTTTTTTTCATAAATATATAATGGATTCATAATTTTTTATTATTTTATCATATCAGAGGCGCATTATGGCTATGACAATTTTGACATTGAACTGTGGTTCATCATCAGCTAAATACCAGGTTTATGACTGGGACAATAAGGAAGTTCTTGCAAACGGTGTTGTAGAAAGAATCGGAATCGAAGGTTCATGCATCACACACAAGGCAAAGGGAAACAAGGTGGAACTTGAAAGCCCATGTCCAACACACAAGGAAGCAATCGAACTCATCCTTAAGATGATCACAGACAAGGAAACAGGTGTTATTTCTGACCTCAGTGAAATCGGAGCCGTTGGTCACCGTGTTCTCCATGGTGGAGAAAAGTTCACAAAGTCTGTTCTTGTAACTCCAGAAGTTCTCGACGGCTTTCGTGAAGTTATCGACCTTGGTCCACTCCACATGCCAGCAAACATCATGGGTATCGAAGCTGCACAGAAGGTTATGCCTAATGTTCCGCATGCAGCAGTCATGGATACAGCATGGCACCAGACAATGCCTGCTGAAAACTTCATGTATGCAATTCCACACGAATGGTACGAAAAGTATGCAGCCCGCAAGTACGGTTTCCACGGAACATCATTCCTTTACACAGCAAAGCGTGCTTCTGTTCTCCTTGGAAAGAAGCCTGAAGATACAAACGTAATCATCTGCCATATCGGTAACGGTGCTTCAATGTGTGCAGTTAAGAACGGAAAGTGCTACGACACAACAATGGGTATCACACCTCTTGAAGGTCTTGTAATGGGTACTCGTTCCGGTGACCTTGACCCGGCTCTTCCATTCTACATCATGCGCAAGACAGGAATGTCAGCAGATGAAATGGACACAGCCCTCAACAAGAAGTCTGGATGCCTTGGTGTTACAGGAAAATATGCAGACCGCCGCGATGTTGAAATGGCAGCAAAGGACGGAGATGAAAAGGCAAAGCTCTGCATCGAGATGGAAGCCCTCCGCATCAAGAAGTATATCGGTGCTTACATGGCTGAACTCGGTCATGTAGATGCAATCGTATTCACAGCCGGTGTCGGCGAACGCGGTCCGGTATTCCGCCTTAAGTCTACACAGGGACTTGAAAACTACGGCATAAAGATTGACGAACAGAAGAACCAGTGGTCATTTACAACAAATGCTGAAACATGCATTTCCGCAGATGACAGCGCAACAAAGATTTTTGTTATCCCAACAGACGAAGAACTTGTTATGACAGAAGATGCCTATGCCCTCATGAAGGGAACTTATGATGTTCATACAAACTTCACATATTCATTCCAGAGCAAGGACTATGTAAACAAGGCTCGCGAAGAAGGCCTCAAGGCTGACCTCGTAAAGCGCCCTGACCTTGCAAAGGTTGTTGTTCGCCCAATGTAATTTTTACTTTCGGCAATAAATGATGAAGGCCAGATGTCGTTGCGGACAAAGAGAAGCAATGGCATCTGGCTTTTTTTATTTCAGGTTTATTATGAATACTACGATGAAAACCGAAACCACTGCAATTTTCATCAGCGTACCGGAAAGAAAGCCTATGAAGGAAGCCCATGCTGATTTGAATGCCTTGTGGTGATCGCTTGGATCGTGTAGGAGTTCCCCGATGTAGGCGCCAAGAAAAGGCCCGATGATGATTCCCCAGGGACCGGTAAACAATCCAACAATGAGTCCGACTGTAGAGCCTCTTGTTCCGTATTTTGTTCCCCCCGATTTTTTTGTCTGTATTGCAGGAAAAGCAAAATCAAGAACCGTGATTATTACTGCCGTTATGAAAGTGATGACAAGGATTGTAATGGACATGGTGCTTTCAGGAATGAAGGACTCGCATAGAAGGCCTGCCCATGCAAGCGGAGGTCCGGGAAGAACAGGAAGAAATGTTCCGAGTAATCCCAACCCTAAAAGTATGATTGCAGAAATCAATAGTGCAGCTTCCATAAAATCCTCCTGATATAAAAAAAAGGTGCCCGAAAAGCATTGCTCCTCAGACACCTTATTATAATGCATTGCATCTATTATGCGTAGATTGGTCTTACCTTGATTACGCCGTCAGCTGAACCGAGGGCTGTCAAAGTTGCGTCTTCTACCTTTCCGTCAACATCGATCATACAGTAAGCGATATCACCGCGGTTCTGGTCTACCATACCTGCGATATTAAGCTTTGCTTCGCCGAGTACTGAAGTAAACTGAGCGATCATGTTTGGAACGTTCTTGTGGGCGATGCAGAGGCGCGTTCCGTTCTTTGGAATTGCGTTGTCCATCTTGCACTTTGGATAGTTTACGCTGTTCTTGATTGCACCTGTTTCAAGGAAGTCGCGGAGTTCTTTTACTGCCATAACTGCACAGTTGTCCTCTGCTTCTGGAGTTGATGCTCCAAGGTGAGGCATACAGATAACCTTGTCGTTGTTAAGGAGTTCTTCAGCAGCAAAGTCTGTTACCATGCAGCTTACCTTTCCGCTGTTGATTGCGGCAAGAACATCTTCGTTGTTTACAAGACCACCGCGGGCAATGTTTATGAGGCGAACGCCGTCCTTCATGTTCTTGATTGTATTTGCGTTTACAAATCCCTTTGTGTCAGGTGTCTCAGGTACGTGGAATGTAAGGTAGTCAGCCTTTGCAAGAACTGTATCGAGAGTTTCTGCGTGCTTAACCATGTGGTTGAGGCTCCATGCCGCATCGATGGAAAGGAATGGGTCGTAACCTACAACATTCATTCCAAGTTCGATAGCTGTGTTTGCAACCTGTGCACCGATGGCACCGAGACCGATAACACCAAGGGTCTTTCCCTTGAGTTCGTTACCGATGTAGTCCTTCTTTCCCTTTTCTGCGAGAGTTGCAATTTCTGCACCCTTTCCTGCAAGACCGTTGCAGAACTTGTTTGCAGCGATTACAGGACGGCTTGCCATAAGGAGGCCGAGGATTACAAGTTCCTTGACTGCGTTGGCATTTGCTCCAGGCGTGTTGAATACTACAACACCTTTAGCAGCCAAGTCCTTGCAAGGAATGTTGTTAACGCCTGCACCTGCACGGGCAACAGCCTTAACGTTTTCATCAAGTTCCATGCTGAGCATGTCGTGTGAGCGAACAAGGATTGCATCCGGCTTCATGATTTCCGAAGCGATTTCATATTCTCCGCGTGGAAATTTATCAAGTCCAACTGCAGAAATTCTATCAAGTGTCTGAATCTTGTACATCTTATTTTTCTCCGAATTAGTTGTTCTTTGCAAATTCTTCCATGAACTTAACAAGTGCTTTTACACCGTCCATTGTCATGGCGTTATAGATAGAAGCGCGCATGCCGCCTACAAGTCGGTGACCCTTAAGGTTAACGAGTCCTGCAGCTTCTGCTTCCTTTACAAATTTAGCATTGATTGCCTTTTCCTTTGCCTGTGCTTCTTCCGATCCGTCGTTGTCAGAATACTTTGTAAGGAATGGAACGTTCATCAAAGAACGGCTTCCTTTTTCTGTTGTTGCATGGTAGAACTCAGAATTGTCAAGGTAGTTGTAGAGGTACTCTGCCTTTTCAACATTGAGCTTGTTGATTCCCTTTGCACCGCCGTTCTTTTCGATCCAGTTAAGAACCTTGTCGAGAACATAGATTGTGTAGCAAGGTGGTGTGTTGTACATAGAACCGTTTTCGCTGTGTGTCTTGTACATGCTCATTGTTGGTGTACCTGGGAGGCACTTTTCTGGTTCTGGGATAAGGTCTTCGCGAACGATTACGAGAGTAACGCCTGCTGGAGCAAGGTTCTTCTGTGCACCTGCAAATATGAGTCCGAACTTTGAAACATCGATTTCTTCAGAAAGAATGCATGAAGACATATCAGCTACGAGTGGAATGTCTCCTGTTTCTGGAATGTATTCGTAGTGTGTACCCATGATTGTATTGTTGAAGCAGACATAAACGTAGTCATAGTCTCCGCTTACTTTTTCAACGCGTGGGATGTAAGAGTAGTTCTTGTCCTTTGAAGATGCGATTACATCAACTTCAACACCAAGATGCTTTGCTTCTGCTGCGGCCTTCTTTGCCCAAACACCAGTTTCGATGTAGGCAGCCTTTTTCCTGTTGATTCCAAGATTCTGAGCAACCATGGCAAACTGTGTTGATCCTCCACCCTGCACAAAAAGAACCTTGTAGTTTGAAGGAACGTTCATAAGCTTGCGGATCTGTGCTTCTGCATGTTCAATGATTGGTTCGAATGCAGATGAGCGGTGGCTCATTTCCATTACGCTCTGACCTGTTCCGTTGCAGTCCATCATTTCTGCTGCACATTCCTTGAGAACTTCTTCTGGAAGGCAAGAAGGACCTGCACTAAAGTTGTAAACACGACTCATAATATAACCTCACAAAATAAATTACTGTTTTATTCCATAGGAAGCAAAACTTCCCTTATTGAATTGCCAGGGTGGAAAGCGCCGTAAGCAAACTTACATTTTCTACGCTTACACCTTTGGGAACTGTCAGTACGCAAGGTGTGTAGTTGACGATTCCTTTTATTCCGCATTCAAGAAGAAGCTCTGTCATTGGCTGTGCTTCTTCCGGATCTACGGTGAGGATTGCAAAACTGATTGCTTCCTCTTTTATGATTTTCTTCATCAGTGTTGTGGGATGAAGAGGAAAGGCTGAACTTAATACTTCTGTCTTGTTTACGCTTGAATCGAATCCCGCAACAATCTTGAAAGAAGATTCAAAAAGCTCGGATGTGTCCAAAAGAGCCTGTCCCATTCTTCCAAGTCCTACAATGCAGCATCTCTGTTCTGTCTGTTCAAGGTTGAAGAATTTTACAAGTGCAGCTTTGAGTTCTGCAACTTTGTATCCGTTGGTGGCCCCGCATTTAACATCAATCCAGGAAATGTCTCTTCTTACTACCGCTGATGTCCAGCCAGTAAGTTCCTGGATTTTCTGTGAGGTAATTGTCTTTTCTTTGTAAGCAGAAAGAAGTCGTTCAAGGAGAACTAGCCTTCTTTTTGCAGGCAACGGAATGTTCTGCATAAAAATCATTTATTTGTGTGATAAATATCACGCAATGTAATACCTGATAATTGCTATAATACCACCTAATTTTTCCTTGGTCTATTAAAAAAGCTGTTTTTCTGTGATTTTTTGCACATAAAGACTCGAATTTGGGCTTCCGTTAAGGAATTTAGCGGTTTATGTGATAAATTTCACGGTATCAAGGGGTCTGTCCCCTCTGTGTCGAATTGCAAGGTGGTAGTGTCAGAGGGGCCAGACCCCCGGTGGTTTTCATATTTTTAAAAAAATAAAGATTTT
>JAHAZL010000086.1 GCA_018384055.1 Treponema sp. | reverse complement strand
AAATTGTAGACTGCAAATCCGCTTTCACCGGCATAGACTTTATTGATGTGCTCTGCGAATTCAGCCATGGCAGGATCTTCGGAAGCGGCTTCCTGCATTTTCTGCATGTTTACGACATTCTTGATCTCAACGTCACCGATAGTGCATCCTGTCGCACGGTCAACGATGATCGGGTAGCCGTCTTTACCAACCTTTATTCTTTTGCAGGTGTTGCAAAGTATGTCACCGTTTACAGCGGAGAAGAGGATGTTTTCGATTTTACCTTTTTCATTCACTACAGGCACTGAATAGAAGAGGGCAAGGGCATTTGTGATCTTGTTGAAAAGTGGGCCGTAGATATATTCCTGACCCTTGATGGCTGCCTTGAAATATGGACGCTCGGAGAAGTTGATCATTCTGTTCACTTCTTCCTTGAAGGAATTTCCTTCGGCGTCGGTGATGCTCAGTCCGATGAAGGTTGGATCTGCGTGGGCAACTTCGTCAAGGTTCTTCTGCCTTTCAAAGAAGTCGTTGCTGCTGTCCTTGATGTAAGGAAGGGCTGCGATTGCCCTCAACGCCTTGAACTGCTTTTCGTTCTGTTCGGTGATTTCTGCGGCTACAGTGTCTGCAAGATTTCCCAGAGTGGACTCAAGGGACTTCTCAAGTGTGTAGTGTGCGAATCTATTGGATAATGAAAAAAATACTGCGCTTACAACAAGGGTAAGCAGCACGATACATGTAACTATGATTGATCTGATGCTTTTCATGCTTTCCATTCTATATCAAATGAGGAGGAATTCAAGATTATGTAAGTAAAAAAAATGATCGTCAAAAGACGGCCCTTCGACTACGCGGCTTGAAGCTGCGCTGCCATTTCAGGGATCCTGGGCGAAAACGATTGTTTTCATAGATGCCGAGGGTCACGTAATTTTCGCCCCAAGAATTGCAAGGGCAATTCTTGAAAGGTGTCTTAGGATTATGGACCCTTCGACTATGCTCAGGGATCCTGGTGTTTTTTCTAATCAGCAAGGCAGGCATCCAGTTCTGCGCTGATCTTTGCCTTGTCAAGGTTCTGGCCGATGACGCAGAGCTTGATCATTCTGTCACCCACAGTCTCGTCCCATTCTTCCTTGATCTTTGGATTTGCTTCAAGGATTTCCTTCTGTTCCTTTGCAGGACATGCGGCAACCCACTGTCCGCTGTAGCCTGCGGAAATCTGGCGTCCTGAAGTCTCAAATACCCAGGCCATTTCAGGTTCATCGCTGAACCACATCAAGCCCTTGCAGCGGATGATGTTGCGTGGCCACTTGTTTGCATATTCGTCCAGCTTCTGGCGGTCAAAGGCTTTGCGGCGGTAGTAGATGAATGTACCGATTCCGTATTCGTCTTCGCTTTCACCTTCGTGCTTGTGCTCGTGGTGGTGGTGATGGTGACAGTGTTCATCGCAGTGATGTCCTTCTTCTCCGTGAGCAGGATTGTGCTCGTGGTCGTCATCATGGTCATCATGGTGGTGTTCGTGATCATGGTCGTGGTGATGATGTTCATGCTCGTCGTGGTCATGATCATCCTCTACCTCGTCTTCTTCAAGGTGCTTGCACCATCCGGCGCTTGCATAGACCGAATCAAATTCAAAGGAACCTGTTCCCATGATCTTTGAGACTTCAACCTTGCCGTGGTCTGTTTCGATGATGTTTACTCCAGGGTGGAGGACTTCGATTACCTTGCGAACTTTCTTGAACTGGTCTTCCGTTACAAGATCCTTCTTGTTGATGATAAGTGTCGAACAGAATTCAATCTGCTGAACAAGGAGGCTTTCAATGTCTTCTTCACCCATTGATTCCTTTGCAAGAAGTTTGTCTCCGCCTGCAAATTCGTCTACGAGGCGTGCAGCATCAACAACACCTACAACATTGTCCAGCTTTCCGTTTTTGATGAGTTCAAGTTCCTGTGCGATTGGCATTGGTTCGCAAACACCAGAAGCTTCAATCATGATGTAATCGAATTTTCCGCTTTTGATGATGTTTTCGATGTTCTTTACCATATCGCTTTTGAGGGTGCAGCAAAGGCATCCGTTTGTCATTGGAACGATGCTTGATGTATCTGTAATCTTGGCGCCGTCAGCGATAAGCTTTGCATCAACATTAACTTCACCGATGTCGTTTACGATTACTGCAACTTTATATCCTTCCTGATTGGAAAGAATCTTATTCATAAGTGTAGTTTTTCCTGCTCCAAGATATCCGCAGAGCAGTGTTATGGGTGTCTGTTTTTTAGCCATCTGTATTCCCCTGAATGTAAATATATATAGAAGATACTAAATTTTTGTCTAAAAATCAAAATGAAGAATGAATTTTCTTAAAATTCTTGAAAAATTAGAAATATGGTCGATAATATATTAAGAGACTTGTTAGCAATTAAGAATCCAGGAGGATCCATGGAAAAGAAAGTAAAAAAAGGAAAGCTTGTAGTAAAACTTCTTCTTACTATTGCAGTTGCTTTTATCGCCCTCAATGCAATTCAGCTTTTGGTAATTTCAAGTTATACAAAAAACGAAATGAAGAAGACAGCTGAAGATTCTTATTCAGTAATGGCTGAACTTTTCAGTAAAGAAATTACGGCAAAAATCGACGAATATAATTCTGAACTTGCAGCTTATACAAAGAATCAGGTCAACAGGACAAAGGACCCTGCTCAGATTGTTGCATGGCTTCAGAACAATGCAGAGATTCGTCCTTCAGATTTTGACTATGTTGCATTCGTAGATAAAAACGGTAACTTCGATTCGGACATCATGTCACATACAAATGTTAAGGACCGCGACTACTATCAGGCAATCATGGTTCAGAAGAAGGACTTCTATGTAGACAATCCTGTTGCATCAAAGACAACAGGAAAGTCAGTTCTACATGTTTGCCGTCCGGTTGATGTAGACGGAGACAGAATCGGTTTCTTCTGTGCCGTTATCCTTATCGAACACTTGAACCACATTGTAGACGGTGTTCATGTTGGAAAGACAGGTATCGGTACACTTTATTCATCTGAGCATAACCCAATTGCTACATCTGGAAACATGGAAAGCATTCAGCTTGCACGCAATGACAAAGTTAATTCAGCAAGAATTGATTCCCTCATTGATTCTTTTGGCGGCAAGACAACTGTATTCTATGAAAAACTTCCTGAGGAAATGATGCTCGTCTATTCACCTGTTGAACACACAAAGTGGTACATGACTTTTGCAATGAACAGTCAGGAAGTTTTTGCAACATCAAATGCAGCTTCAAAACTCATCGTTTCATTCAGTATTGTTACAGCAGTTGTTCTTCTTCTTATCATTGCATACCTCATCAACAGTGCTATTAAACCACTCGTAATTGTTGAAAAGGCAATCAATGAAATTGCATCCGGCAATGCTGACCTTACAAAGAGAATCGAACTCAAAGGCAAGAATAATAATGAAATCGGCCGCGTAGTTGAAGGCTTCAACAACTTCTCTGAAAAGCTTCAGGGTATCGTTTCGACAATGAAGAATTCAAAGAATGACCTTGACCGTTCTGGTAGCGACCTTAAGGCAAGTACAGAAGATACATCAGCTTCCATTACTCAGATCATTGCAAACATCGAAAGCATGGGTAACAGCATCACTTCTCAGGCTGACAGCGTTCACCAGACAGCAGGTGCCGTTAACGAAATTGCTTCTAACATTGAATCCCTCAACCGCATGATTGAAGGCCAAAGTGCCAGTGTAACTCAGGCAGCATCAGCAGTTGAAGAAATGATCGGAAACATCAATAGCGTTAACAACTCTGTTTCAAGAATGGCAACATCATTCAATGACCTTGAGCGCAAGGCATCTGAAGGTGTTCAGAAGCAGGAAGACGTTAATGCCAAGATCCTTACAATTGCAAGTGAATCACAGGCACTTCAGGAAGCCAACGCAGTTATTTCTTCTATTGCAAACCAGACAAACCTCCTTGCCATGAATGCTGCAATCGAAGCTGCTCACGCTGGTGAAGCTGGTAAGGGATTCTCGGTTGTTGCCGATGAAATCCGTAAGCTTTCTGAAACATCTGCAGAACAGACAAAGACAATCGGTGATCAGCTCCAGAAGATTGCCGTTAATATCGAAGACATCGTTAATGTATCTAAGGATGCTGCAGAAGCATTCGCCCTTGTTTCAAGCGGAATGAATGACACAAGCAACCTTGTTCAGGAAATCAAGAATGCAATGGACGAACAGGCGGAAGGATCTAAGCAGATTTCTGAAGCCCTCGGCCACATGAATGACAGCTCTGCTCAGGTTAAGAATGCATCTGAAGAAATGTCTGAAGGAAACAAGGCTATCCTTGAAGAAATCAGAAACCTCCAGGATGCTACAACTGCAATGAAGAGCGGAATGGAAGAAATGGCAACAGGTGCAACAAAGATCAACGAAACTGGTGCTGCACTTTCTGGTATCTCACAGCAGATGGCAGATGCAATTTCCGACATCGGCGAACAGGTTGACCAGTTCAAGATTTGAGTTTAATGCCTTGATGGTTTAGAGATAAAAAAACACGCTTCATACGAAGCGTGTTTTTTTTGTCCCAATTAGTTATTGGTTTGTCATATTTCATTACTTTGATGTCATTGTATATACGCCGTCCCAGATTGCCGGAACACCCTTCTTTATGTACATTGAGCATCTTTTCATGAAGACTTCTGAAGATCCGTCTGCCGGGTAACATTCCTTGGCTTTCTTAAAGTATGCATATGCGGTTTTAAGTTCTTCAACATTCTTCTTTACTTCAGGAGTATCGCTTCCCATAAGGTAGTATCTCATGCCTTCATTGAAGAGTGCCGCTGCTTCTACCTGTGCAGGGTCCATTTCTGATTTAAGACCAAGAATGTTATGGATCTGGACCGGTTTGTTGACATTTACAACTCGTACATAATCAAGTTTTCTTGCTATAAGCTCCCCTTTGTGAATGCCGGAATCTGCAGCCTGCCAGGTTGTGTCAGAACAGATGATCCATGAGTTGTAGACTTTGTTTGTTCCTTCAAGACGGGATGCAAGGTTTACGTTGTTTCCCATGATCGTGTAGTTCAGCTTTTTGCTTGTACCCATATTTCCGACAACCATGTTTCCGGTATTGATGCCTACGCGGGAATGAAGGTAGAAAGGCTCACCAGTTTCTTTTATGATGGGAAGCTTTGATTTGTTTTCTTCATTATACTTTGCTTCAGCCTGAAGCATCCTGATGCCTGCAAGACAGGCATGGTATGCATTTTCAGGGTCGTCAATCGGGGCACCGAAAAAGGATACGATTTCATCACCAACGTACTTATCGATTGTTCCGTGACAAGACATGATTGCATCGCTTAAAGCACCAAGGTATTCGTTAAGGATAGAAACCAGTCTTGTAGCTCCGTTTCCTTCGCCTTCTTCATCATTGATGACCTCAGTAAATCCGGAGAAAGTTTTTACGTCGGAAAAGAGTGCTGTAATGTTTTTGTTTTCACCACCGAGTTTTGCAGTATCAGGGTTCTTGATGATTTCATTTACGACTGCAGGAGCAACGTAGGCACCGAACGTCGACTGAAGGAATTTTTTGTCTGCATTTACGGTACGGAAATTAATTGTAACTTCAGTGATGAAGATCATTGCACACATGACGAATGGAACAACAGCAGGAATGTAAATCTTGAAGACAATCATCAGGATTACAAACATTGCTGCCGGAACGATGATGTATATGATGCCAAAGACATTTTTCCAGCTAGGGCTCATATTGATTGTAAGTAGAAGAATCACAAGAATAAGGCAGAAACAGACGGCAATTCCCCAAAGGACATCGATTTCCGTAATGAAATCCTGCTGAAGGATTGTGTTTGCGACGTTGGCATGAGTACCAAGGTTTGCGTAACGCTTGATGAATGGAGTTACGCCAAGATCAGTACTTGATGTTGCACAGTTACCGATGAAGCAGACTGAGTTCTTGATGGCTGAACGAAGGATTTCTTCATCCTTAAGGTAGTGGTCAACGCTTGAAACAAGTTCTGCAATGAGTGGAACGCTGACTGCATTTTGAATTGTATTGAGAGAATCTGTAAATTCCTTGAGGTTCTTGAAGAAATCCTTTCTTGCAAAGAAATACATGCTGTAGTCTGAACTTGTGAGTCCTCCCCTTATTGGAGTTCCGTCTTCTGCAAAACCACGGCACTTCAAGAGAAGCTGATTCTTGTTTTTTACAAGGTTCTTGTATTCGGAATAGAAGTAGTTTGTATTAAGCAGGTAGTCAGCATCGTCTTCGGAAAGGGAAGAAAGGTTTGCTTCGTTTATTGCTGCAAGGTTATCAATGATAAGGCGTTCTGCAATATCAAGGTTATAGAGCATGTAAACCGGAACATGCCGGAAACTTTCATAGTAATTTCCATGAAGCCAGTTGATGAGCATTCTTCCGTGCTTGTCCAAAGGAATTTTAATGTCCTGCCTTTCTTCTTTTCCTGGAACTTTTGCGCCGTACACAATGAGCGAATTCTTTGTGCGTTCCATTTTCTGAACATCCATGATTTTTAAAAGAGGACCGAAGGCAAGCTGACCTGCATATCTGTCGTCGTGGTAATTGAGAAGTTCAACGCGGCGACGGATACCGTCCTTGTCTACAACGACGTTTGTGAATCCCAAGCCTGAACCGCGGCTTACAAAGCGATGCATTGCAGGGGTAAAACTTCTTTCAACGGTTTCATCTTCTTCTTTTGTTGTGTAGACGTTTCCTGTTTGGATCAAATTCATTGGGTCTTCTACATTTGAAAAGAGAAATCGGTTGTGGGCATAAGATATTTCTTCCGGTTCTCTTTTGATGGCAAGGTTTCTGAAGTTGACTGTAAGTGAAGCGTTTCCGAAGAACTGGATGCATCGTGCAAAATAGTCGTCATAGTCTCTTGAAAAGTCAGATGTAATGTCCCTCTGCATTTCATAGAGGATGCCGTCAATTTGATTGCTCATGAGAGAAGAAGCTTTTGCCTGTGCATTTGCTTTGTTTGTGTTTCCTGATTCAATAGAGCCTGCAAAGTCTAAAACGGAATTGGCAATGTCCTCTTCGCCTTTTGCAAAAGTTTCAAGAACAGTTTCTTCAAGATTTTCATTGATACCTTTCGTAGATGAAGAAAGGTACTCAATATCGAAAATGGCCTGCCTTGCGCCGAATTCCTTCATCCTCAAGAGTGAATTACCGATAATATCGCGGGTCCAAGGCCATGCACCGATTCGTCCAAGGGATTCATCATCAATATCGATGAGGACAATGTCTTCGTTAGTTTCAATTTCTTTTGAAAGTCCAAGGGTGTAGTCGTAAAGACGGTAATCAAGTTTCTGGAACATATTGAACTTTGCCAGAATTACTGCGATTGCCGTAAAGATTATCAATACGATAAATCCTGTAAATTTGGAAAACGATGTGTTTTTGCGCTTGCTTTTTGCTTTGCTTTTCATAGTAAAAAATTATATCATAGGGAAAGAAGTTTTAACAGTTTGGGGATAAACAATATGAAATTTAAGAAAATTGCGCAGGTTGCAGCATCGGTGCTTTTGCTGCTTTTAATTTCCTGTGTCAAAAATAAATCGGAACATCAGGTTGTCATGTCGGGTGACATAATTGAAATTCAGCCTGTTGATGCAAGGGAAAATGAATTTCAGCCTGCTAAATGGTCCAATGATGAAGGAACTGTATTCGTAATATTCGGATACGGTTACAATGAAAAGATATTTTATGAAAAGGCGGAGTCAATTCTTTCTGAAAAATATGGACTTGCAGAAAACGGAGGTCTTGTGAAGTGCATGGTTTTCCCTGATGACTTTCACAACCGCATTTCAAATTTCCGTTCAGTTGCGGAAGCTGCCAACATTCGCGGCATAGTTGTCCTGGGTGCTCCGGAAGGATGTCACTATACCTTTGCAAGCATTCGTGATGGAAGGGATAATACACCCAACTTCAATATTTTTTCTTTCTTCCCTCAGGATGATATTCTTGGGCAGGAAGGAACCTGCAGTTTTGTTCTTGACCACGAAAGTTCAAGTGCTATGGAAGAACAGGATCAGGTGCTGGACAAGGATATATTTGATATTCTTGTTTCGGCAATACGTTATGCTGCAATTCTTCCTGGTGAACTTCCTTCTGACAATGAACTTCATGCTCATGTTCAGAGCATTGTAGGTAAAAGAAAAGTTCACCGCTACGTTGACGGCGAGTCAGGAATCCAGTCCAGAAACCATTTTGTAATTGAAGCTTCGGAGTGATTTTTGAATACATTTAAGCAAAACTACCTGACAAATCTCATCGGAACTCAGGAAGCCGTTGATAGCCTTGCAAATATGGAAAAGGCAAGGCTTCTTGTAGTGTCTGATTCCCACGGGAATTTCAACAGTCTTAAAACCATCGTGCAGGAATTTGGAAGTGAATGCGACGGGATGATTTTCTGCGGGGACGGAATTGAAGACATTGCAAGACTTGTGGAAATTGCAGAATCGGTTCCTCCTGTTCTTGGAGTAGTGGAAGGAAACAACGATCCTGACACGTATCCTATAAATGACGAATGCATCAAAGTTCCTCTCAGCTGTTCTTTGATAGCTGCAGGACATAATGTTTTCTTTACCCATGGGCACAGGTATTCCCTATATGAGGGCCTTGATGGAATGAAAGAAGTTGCTTCAAATATTGGCTGTGATGCAGTTTTATTTGGACATACCCATGTGTGTTTCAGCGCACTTACCAGTGGAAATATATTTGTTCTGAATCCTGGAAGCTGTTCGAGACCAAGACAAGGGCAGCCTTCTGTTTTTGCAATTCTGGAAGTTGAAAAAGGCAAGGGATATAATGATGCCGTATTCTATCAGGTGGTTCCTGGTGAGCGGAAGACTTTTGTTCCTGAATTAGTTATATTCTGAGGTGTTATGATGAGCATCAAAATAGTTGTTGGAGTCATTGCAGTTGTTACCTGCATTATGATTGCTGTCTTTCAAAACAAAAAGATATGGTTTACCACTGGAGCTGCCCTTCTTGTAATTCTTCTTGGAACTATTGTTCCAAATTCAATATTCTATTTACCTGAAGATGTTATAGCCCTTGAAGGAAATGCTGCTGCAAGATCCTATGCTTTGGTTCATTCACTTACTGAAGTAGTAAAGTGGAATGCGGTATTGATTTGTCTTGGAAGCATGATGCTGTCTTCGGTTCTTGCCTATTCCAAAGTTGCTGCTCATATAGGTTCAAGCCTTGCAAAAAGAAGTACTAACCTTTGTGGTGCAGTCGTTGCAATTCTTGTTGTTGCTGCTCTTGTGTCTGCATTTGTGGGAAACATAGCGGCAGTTATAATTATGTTCCCGGTTGCAATCTCTTTTTGCAAAGGTGCCGGAATAAAATCAGGCAGGCTTGTTTCTGCCGTTGCAATGATCAGCAATGTTGAAGTTGCTGCAACCTTGTCTGCAAGTCCAGAATCCGCCATGTTTGCGGGTTTTTCCGGTTTCCGTTTCAATGATTTTTTCATTTATGACGGCAGGGTTTCCTTCTTTGTAATCTGTCAGGTTGCCATGATTGCAGGCTGTTCCTTCTATTATTTCGTGTTTGCAAAGAACAAGAAAAACAGAATTGAAATTCCTGTAGAAAATCTTGTTTCCTGGGGACCTTCAATTATTCTGGGAATTATGGTTGCAGGACTTTCCTTCATGTCGTATTTCCATCATCGCATTGAATCCGCCACCGGCATTTTTGTATTCTTGATGGGCATTGTTTCCATGATATGGTTCAAATTGACCCAGAAAAAAACAGCTGCTGAAGTTCTTGAAGTTATTATGAAGACTGAATGGAAGGCGGTTGTTTTTTTAATGGGGACATTCGTTGTTGCCGCTGCCGTAAGGGAATCTGGCATCTTGTCCGACCTGGTTTTGCTCGTAGGAAATATTGCAGGCGACATTAAAGGGTATGCTTTTATAATCCTTATTGCTGTGTCAGTTCTTGTTTCTGCCTTCGTTGACAATGTTGTATATGTAGCCGTCCTCCTTCCGTTTGCATCCATTTATGCACTTGCAATTGATGCAGATCCTGAGCTCTTTACATTTGCAATTCTTTTGGGAAGTTGCATAGGAAGCTGTATTACTCCTGTTGGTTCATCTGCAAACATAATTGCTGTGGACATGCTTAAGGACAATGGAGAAGATTTTTCTTTTGGTGAATGGACAAAGACGGGAATCCCTTTTGCAGCAATAACCGCTGCAGTTTCAGGATTATTCCTTTGGGGTGTCTGGAACTAGGCGTTTACGCTTACTACAGCGCCTGCTTCCGGCATGAGGCCTGCAAATCCGTAACCTTCAGGCTGTGCTGTGTTGGATACTGCAGACTTGATCTGCTGCTGGTATTCCTTGATCAATGCATCTTTCTGTTCTTCTGACATTCCTGAGATTTCTTCTTCCGAAGGAGCAGATGCCTTCTGTTTCATTGATACAAGCTGATTGATTAGAGTGTTCAGGATTCTTACTTTATTGAGTGGAACTCCGTTCTGACCGCTTTTTGCTGCAGTTCCGTGAACATAGTCCAACTGTGAATAAATGACAGCACTTGGCTTTACCGGTACAAAAAGTGAACCTGAAGAAGTTGAGAAAACATTGTTGTATGATGCTGCGTTAAGATTTATTCCGTTTGAAAACATAATCCTACCCTCACTTTCATTATCGGATGGGGTAGAAATTTGTTTAGTGTTTTTTAAGATTGAATAAAGATGTAGGGGTCTGTCCCTTCAGTTCTGATTATATAAATAAAAAAAGGATGTCATGGTAAGGAAAAATGCTTCTTCAGGAGTCAGTTTCTTTCGTTGGCATCCTTTTTTATTCCGTCGGGGGTAATACATCAATAGAACTGTTTTGTCCATTCAGTAATTCTTTCTTCCAATGTTGAATTGTTCTTTGAACCGTTTGTATTTGTGCTGTCCAAAAGATATGGAAGGATTACATTTGCCTTAAGGCTTTCCCATCTGTATGGAAGAATGTTTGGGAGAGTTAGGTATTCTTCCGGAGGCATGTTTCCCAAAAGCTGTCGGTAGAAGGCTGGATAGTATTTTTCATTTACATCGTGAAGGGATGAAAATCCGCCGGCGATTCCAAAGTTAACGCTGTCAAGTTTCATGTTCTCTGTGCGTTCAATCAGCTTTTGCTGAGTTTCTTCTTTCAGGAGCCAGGTAATGAAAACTTCTGCCTGTGCTGAATGTTCTGCACCCTTGTAGATTCCCATGGTAAGGATGTTGTCTTCGACGGGAATTTTATTGTTCTGAACGATCCATCTGAAGGAAATGCTGGAAGACTGTGCGTCTGTAAGCGTAAACAGGTTGTCGCTTGTTGTGTATGCATAAAGGCATCTGCCGGATGTTACCTGACGGTAGAAAGGCATGTACAGGTAGCGGAACTGGAAGTTCTGTTCGGTAGTTGTGTCAGTGTTGCAGAATTTTGTCCAATATTGAATTCTGTTGATGGAATTGTGCATTGCTTCCTGATTCCATAAAAAGCTTGTTCCTTTTTCATGGTAGGACGCACCGTCAAGTTTTGTGAGGGTGTAAAGAAACTCGCTGTCCCATGAAGGTCCAAAACCCATGGTGGTGTAGGCTTCCTTATCATTTTTTGCGTTGAATTTTTTTGCAGTTTCCTTAATGTGTTCAAAATCCAGATAGTGGTCGTTGCCTACAAGAGATTCATTCTTCTTGCTGAAAATCATGGCAGGAAGGTTGAAACTTACCGGAAGAAGATACTGCTTTTCGTTGATGCATCCATAGTCCAGAAGCTTCTTGTAGAATTGGGTCTTTGAAATGCTTTTTTCTGCAAAGAGATAATCCATTGAAGTAAAGTATTTCCGTGTAAGGGAATTCTTGAGCCATGGACCGATAATAATGTCCGGTATAATTTCATCCTTTGATGGAGGAAGCGCACGGGCAGGTTCTTTTTTGTAAACAACAACAGCCTTTGTTTTTTCGTGGGTCGCATTGAAAAGTTCAACATAGGAAACTATTTCAGTATTGTTGGTCCATATTATTAAAGTCTTGTCTTTGGGTTTCGTACAGGAAATGAATGCAAGGGGAATCAAAAAACAGGCAAGTTTAGCAATTGTTTTCATAAAAACATTCTAGCAGAATTTTTTGAAATAAGGAACGGAGAATATAAAAAAAGGCTGTCCGCAAATTGTGGACAGCCAGTTTCCATTATGAATTAAACTGAATTAGTTCTTTCCCATTTCTTCTGCAACCTTGTAGATTGCGTTGTAAACAACTTCGATGTTTTCTTCGTCAAGGCTAGAGAAAGCAACGCGGAGTGTCTGTGGATCGATCTGGATTGTTCCGATTCCGTGTTCATGAAGAAGTTTTACGCGGAGTTCCTCTGCATTGATGTTTTTTGTATCGAATGACATGAAGTAACCTGAGTTGAACGGAAGTGGTTCAATGTAGTCGCTCTTGTGTTCGTTAACAAACTTGCGGACGATTGCATAGCGGCGTTCAAGAATCTTGCGGAATTCCTTCTTTTCGGCTTCGATGTTGCCTGCCTTGTATCCCTTTAGGATGAATGACTGGCTTGGTGTTGAAGCACATGAAACTGAAGAACGGATTGCAGCCATAAGCTTCTTTACGAGGGCATCGTACTGAGCTTCTGTCATTCCCTTGCAACCGAATGTAATGAATCCTGTGCGGAATCCCCATGCAAAGTCTTCCTTTGTTGGTCCGTCGATTTTTGCAGCGAGAACATTTTCGTGAAGGTCGCAGAGGTGTGCAAAGAGTGACTGTGGTTCAATGTCATCTTCGTAGTTGAGACCAAAGTAAGCATCATCGCACCATACCATTACCTTTGTTCCCTTTTCTGCAAGTTCTTTGCACATGGCAACCAGCTGCTTTGCTTCGTCCTTTGTTGGAGAATATCCTGAAGGGTTCTGAGGGAAGTTGAGTATAACGCGGACGCTGCCTGTCTTTGCCTGTTCGTTGAGGGTTTCCTTGAGGCCTTCGATGTTGAATTTTCCGTCCTTGAAAACCTTGAACTGAACGAAGTCTGCGTTGCGTCTTGCATTTGCAATGAGAACATAATTGTCCCATGAAGGATCTGCTGCAACGAGTGCGTGCTCTTCATCAAGGAAGAGGTCTGCAAGATATGAGATTCCGGCTGTAAGTCCTGGAACTACAACTGGAAGTGAAAATGACTTGTCCTTGAGTGAAGGATTTTTTCTGATTAATTCTTCTTTCCATACTGCGCGGAGATCTGGATTACCAGCTGTAGGTGCATATCCTACGAGTTCACCTGAAGTGAGTTCGCCGCTGATGTACTTTCTAATTGAAGGGAGTACAAGTGGTTTACCGTCTACTACTGTTGTTCCAATAGTTCCGTTTGCTGTATGACCGAGTTTTTTGGCTTCACCGCTCTGGGCAATGATTCCCTTAGGGAAGTAAAGTCTAACACCTACATCAGAAAGCAACTCTCCGGCTGTAGTTCCTTTGAGTGCGTCGTTTAGTTCTTGAGCCAATGGATTAATCATAATGGCAATAGAATAATGAATTTATGCAGAATTGTAAATAAAAGTGCATAAATATGCAGTCCAAGGGTATTGGGGAAGTACAGGAATTTACAAGGGATTTTTAAAAGCAAAAAGGAAGCCGTAGCTTCCTTTTTTCATCTAATTAGTATTTACATTTTCGTAAAAAATGTAAAAGCATTTTGCGAGGTCATAAGACCTCTTGTTAGCAGGTTGACTAGAAAAATTAACCAGTATTCTAAATATAGTTGAGAAATCATAAATTGTCAAATTTTATGCAGATTTCTTTGCCAAATAATCATTTTGCTCTTATACTTTAAAATATAGAGGTGCACATGGCTAAAAATATTGATTATCGGCTTGGGCTTGACCTTGGAACTAATTCTATTGGCTGGGCAGTTTATAGTATTGATAAAGATAAAAAACCGAATTCGTTAATTGATATGGGTGTAAGAATCTTCTCTGATGGTAGAAATCCTAAGACAAAAGAACCTCTTGCTGTTGAAAGACGTATTGCTCGTGGAATAAGAAGACAAAATTATAGAAGAAAACTTAGGAGAAAACAGACATTCAGGATTTTGCAAAAGGAAGGGCTCTTTCCTAATTCAAAGGAAGAATGTCTTGCTCTTAAGAAACTTAACCCTTATGAACTGAGAATAAAAGCATTGGATTCTAAACTAGAGCCTTTTGAATTGGGGAGAGTCCTTTTTAATTTGTCTGTAAGGCGTGGATTCAAAAGCAATAGAAAAGATGGTACAAGAGAAGATGTTTCTGAAAAAGAAACAAAGGGTGGAAATCTATCTCAGTCTCAAATGTGTAACGAACTTTTGAAGGCAATGCTTGCTTCTGGTTGCAGAACCATCGGGGAATTTTTGTGGAATAACAAAGATGAAAATGAAGGAATACGATTTGTACCTGGCAGAACAAATTACTATCCTTTAAGACAATTGTATGTCGAAGAATTCAATCTCATTAAACAGAAACAGGAAAAATATTTTAAGAATATAGATTGGAACTCAATTTATGAATCCATTTTCAACCAAAGACCTCTAAAACCACAGGAGAGAGGCAGGTGCCAGTATATGCCTGAGAATGAACGCTCGTATAAGGCATTCCCTTCAAGTGAAAAAATCCGTGTACTTCAGGAAATTAGAAACCTGAATTATCAGACTGGTGAAGGGAAAGTGTTGCCTTTAACAGAGGAACAAGAAGATAAACTTATTTCTATCCTCTACAATCAGGCTACAGTAAAATTCGATGCGATGAAGAAGAAGTTGGAATTAACCCCTGATTGTACTTTTAATCTTGAAGATAAAAGCAGAACAGGATTGAATGGCTGTCCCACTTCTGTAAAACTCAGGAATGAAAAATGCTTTGGAAAATTATGGGATGAACTGTCACTTGAGGAACAAGATGAAATAGTTGAAAAACTAATTGTTGCTGAAGAAGACAGCGAAGTTTTGGAAATGCTTTCAAAGTATGCTCTAACCGATGAACAGAAGTCCTGCATAACTAATATTGTTCTTGTAAGTGGAACAACAATGCTTTGCAAGGAAGTTACTCAAGCTATTGTAAAGAAAATGGAGGATAAGGTAACTCGTCCTGTATTTTCAGCTGCAGTCCAAATGCTTGGCTACAAATATGCAGATCAAACTGTTGAAAAATATGATACGCTGCCTTATTACGGAAAAGTTCTTGTTGGCTCAACGATAGGAATCAAGGCTGATGCTCCGGAAGAAAAGCCTGAATTAAAATATGGAAAGATAAGTAATCCAACAGTACATGTTGCACTGAATCAAACTAGAACAGTAGTAAACTGCATTATCAAGGAGTATGGCAAGCCTAAGCAGATTGTAGTAGAACTTTCAAGGGATCTAAAAAACAGTAGGGAAGCAAAGGACAGAATTCTTAGGGAACAATCTCAGAATGCAAAGAGAAATGAAGTAATAAATAAGAATTTGTCTGATGCCTATAAAATTGAACATCCTTCAAGAATAGATAGACTCAAGTTCAGATTATGGGAAGAATTGGGTGTTGAAACGCTCAGCCGCAAATGCATCTACTGTGGAAAAAATATTTCCGGGGCTGAGCTTTTTACAAAGAATATTGAAATAGAACATATTCTTCCTTTTAGCAGAACCTTGTTGGATTCAGAGTCAAATCTTACTATAGCCCACAGTTCCTGCAATGCTTTTAAAAAGGAAAGGTCTCCTTTTGAGGCTTTTTCTTCAAATCCCAAAGGATTTAACTGGGCAGAAATTCTTGCTCGTGCAAATTGTCTGAGAAACCCCGTAAAGCGTTCGAGATTTGCTGTAAATGCCATGGAGAATTTTGAAGAAGACAGTAAGTTCATTGCAAGGCAGCTAACTGATAATGCATATCTTTCAAAGTCTGCATTGAAATACCTGAAGTCTATATGTGATGATGTTTGGTCAGTAAACGGAGGAATGACAAAACTTCTTCGTGATAAATGGGATATAGATTCGATTCTGAAGAGAAAGATTGGTGATAAAGAAGCAGCCCATTTTAACTTGAAACCAGAACAAGTTGGTACATACAGAAAGAACAGGTATGATCATCGTCATCATGCGTTGGATGCAAGTGTTATTGCTCTTGTTGACCGCAGTATGGTAAGCGAAATATCTCATTTGAATTCAATCCGTCAAAAAAACGGAATAGAAGTACCTCAGATGCCTGTTTTGAGAACAGAACTCGTTGATAAAGTAAAAAGAATTGTTCCAAGCTTTAAGCCTGATCATGGAATTCAGGGAAAGCTTTCAAAAGAAACATTGCTCGGAAAGATTAAATTACCTTCAGACGGTTCAGAAGTTTATGTTACGAGAGAAATCATAGAGTCGTTCAAATCTGTAAAAGACCTTGAAAGTATCGTTGATGAAAAAATAAAAAGGGATTTGCTTGAGTATGTAAAAAATGCTCCTGTAAGTTTTGAAAAAGCTGTTCTTGATTATGCAACAGAGAAGAGAATAAAAAAGTTACGCTGTATAAACAGGGTGCAGACTCCTATTGTGATTGCGGGGGATGTTCCTCGTTATCTTGCTCCGGATGATTATTTTTCAGCGATTATTTGGCAAGTTCCTCCGAAAAAAGAGGGGGCTGGACCAACTTATCAGGCTCAGTATATAAGGCGTGATGAATTGGATGCTCGCGGAAATGTAAAGAAATCGGTAATTGAAAATGGAAAACCTCATCCTGTGGCAAAAAATATGGGTATGATACATAAAGGTGATTACCTGGAATTTACTGAAAACGGGAAAAGTTATTTGTGTCGTATTGCAGGGTATGCGGCGACGAGTAATAAATTGGATTATCGCCCGATTTGTTCTGTTACAAATTGTGCTGATTGGTTAATATCAACTGCTGATGGCATGACTGAACCTTGCTGGAAAATGCAGAAGACTCAGAACTGGATTTCTGTAAATATTCTGTTCGGAATAAAAAACGCACGGTTTGTTACAGTGAATCCTATAGGTCGAATTTTTAAAAATAAGCCGTGATAAACTCTGTTCGGCATGCCGATAATATAATTGTGCTGAACAGAGTACTGGAGATAAGTCAAGAAAATAGATATGTCTCTCTCAATCGTGGTTTCGCCGTAATCAAGGAAAAAGATACTGTAATCGGTTCTGTTCCTCTTGATGACATTGCTGTAATGTTGCTTTCTGCTCAGAGCGTCACCATTACAAAAAATGTGTTGAATGCGCTGGCAGAAAAAGGCTGTGTTACCGTCTTGTGCGGAAAAAATTATATTCCAATGAGTATGGTAATACCAGAATATTCTCATTATCTTTTTGCTAAAATCCTTAAAGGTCAAATTAATGCAAGTCTTCCGTTCAAGAAAAGGGTTTGGCAGCAAATTGTCATAAGAAAAATCCAAAACCAAGCTATAGCATTGCGCGTTTGTGGCAAAAACGATGAATCAGAAGTAATTGATAAAATATCAGTGTCTGTTGATTCAGGAGATACTTCCAACAGGGAAGGCTATGCTGCCAAAATGTACTTTAAATTTCTGTTTGGTGAAAAATTTTGCAGAGATAGAGAAGAAGAAGGGGTAAATAGTCTTTTGAACTATGGATATGCAATAATGAGGGCCGCCATGGCAAGGGCAGTCTGTTCAAGCGGTCTTTTGCCTGCTCTTGGGATCCATCATGAAAACAACTTGAATCAGTTTTGTCTTGTGGATGATCTTTTTGAAATCTATAGGGCTATGGTGGATTGTGTTGTTTATAAGCTTGTTCAGGATGGCGAATCGGAAGTTACACCTGCCGTAAAGAAAATACTTGCGAAACTGCTGAATGCTAGAATAATGACGGTCGAGGGGGTCTCAACAGTAGTAAAAAGCATGCGTTATTACGCAATGTCATTTGTAAAAGCTTTGGAATATAAGAAACCTGTCATTGAATTGCCCGTGTGGGAAGGAGATGAATATGGAATTACAATCCTTGAATAGGTATGAGCTTATGTGGATGCTTGTTTTGTTTGACTTGCCGACTGCGGAAAAATATCAGCAGAAAGAGGCTACAAAATTCAGGAATTTTCTTTTGGATAACGGATTTTCCATGGTTCAGTATTCGATTTATACCAAGCTGTTCTCTGGAAAAGATGCCTGCCAGAAATATTACGGTCAAATAAGGATGAATTTACCGGAAGAAGGAAAAGTAGATATTGTAACCATTACAGATCGTCAGTATGAAAACATCATAAGCTATCAGGGAAAGCAAAAAACAGAAAAAAAACAGGCTGAACAGCTAGAATTATTCTGATTTTTGGTTAAAAAAAATATGCCCGGCATAGGATAAATCCATGAAATATATGGAATTATGCCGGACATATTTTAACTGATTAATTTTTCAAGTCAACCTGCAACAAGAAATATTAATTTACTCGATTTTATACCATTTTAACTGATTAATTTTTCAAGTCAACCTGCAACTAAGTTTACTTTGTTCTTTAACGCGCTTTTATTTTAACTGATTAATTTTTCAAGTCAACCTGCAACGTAAAAGACCAAGTCTTAAAAAATCATTATATTTTAACTGATTAATTTTTCAAGTCAACCTGCAACAGGTAACGGTCATAATGTTCTTATGGATTCATTTTAACTGATTAATTTTTCAAGTCAACCTGCAACTTATCAGAATCAAACATAACATCAACTCCGATTTTAACTGATTAATTTTTCAAGTCAACCTGCAACTGAAATACTTAGGCTTAAAGGTATGCTTGAATTTTAACTGATTAATTTTTCAAGTCAACCTGCAACACTACAATGAACTTGAATATCTTTTGGAAGATTTTAACTGATTAATTTTTCAAGTCAACCTGCAACTACGACAGTTGATGAAGAGCAGCAGTGTATATTTTAACTGATTAATTTTTCAAGTCAACCTGCAACTGTCTATGATGAGTTTTTAACTAGACGATAATTTTAACTGATTAATTTTTCAAGTCAACCTGCAACGAAACCGGAGTTGGCTCTACATCGTTCTTCATTTTAACTGATTAATTTTTCAAGTCAACCTGCAACTGAAATTTCTGACCGTTGGGCGGTTGTTGAATTTTAACTGATTAATTTTTCAAGTCAACCTGCAACTCCCGTCTCCGATGCACTGAAACCTGTCAAATTTTAACTGATTAATTTTTCAAGTCAACCTGCAACTTGGCTGAAAATGCCTTGAATTCTATTGCTATTTTAACTGATTAATTTTTCAAGTCAACCTGCAACACGGCCAGACTGTAGTATTTGTCAAATATCATTTTAACTGATTAATTTTTCAAGTCAACCTGCAACGGTAAAGCGTATACTTCTTTGCGATTGGGAATTTTAACTGATTAATTTTTCAAGTCAACCTGCAACTATTCCTCGTTTTTCAGATGAACAACTTATATTTTAACTGATTAATTTTTCAAGTCAACCTGCAACAACATTCACATTTGTATGAACAACAAAGTTATTTTAACTGATTAATTTTTCAAGTCAACCTGCAACAAAATGAAGTAATTGTAACAGTTGATTTAAATTTTAACTGATTAATTTTTCAAGTCAACCTGCAACTGGCGAAAGATCTTTTGTTTTTGACTCTTCTATTTTAACTGATTAATTTTTCAAGTCAACCTGCAACAGCATACATGACAATAGAATGCGACAAAAAATTTTAACTGAATAATTTTTCAAGTCAACCTGCAACCAGCCACAT